>JABHZL010000060.1 GCA_018656645.1 Phycisphaerae bacterium | reverse complement strand
TTTTGCATTTTGTGCGTCCACTTCACATCACCATCGTTGTCTTGAGCAGTTGACCATCTAAAGTAAAGAGAAGCAATGACAGCCCATGCTAGAAGATAAAAGATTGCACGAGCAGACCAAAATGTTGGGGAAAGGTATGTCGCTTTCTTATGAAGTAAATGATCGTGCTCCATAAGTTCAGCATTTCCCCACTGGTAGAGAAGATCGCCATTGCCTTTGATTACCAATACTAAAATTGGAACAAAGAGAATCCACATCCATTTGAGATTTTTTGCCATTGCTTCTGCAAGTCGTCTCACCGTAATTGACCACCCTGATCTTGTCATGTGTTGAAGCAAGACGAAGAACATTGCTCCCAGCGCGATGCCTACCGCAACCATCCATGCAAAGAGGTAGGATTTCCAAAAGGTTGTCCATTCACAGGAGCCTAGCCACGCACTGATGCCTAAGGACACGATGCCTACAACCGCTAGCAATGGTCCTACTTTTGTAGCCACTCCGCTCAAGCGGATATTATCTTTGTTGATGTCAGCAACCTTCACTGGTCACTCCCTTCATTCACTCGTGGTAACGAATCAGAATTCGGCACGGACGACGCATCAGCATTTTGTGATACTTGTAATGCTTTAATGTAAGCCACAATTGCCCATCGGTCTGTAACAGGAATTTGCGAACCATACGCTGCCATCGTTCGAACACCGTTGGTAATTGTGTTAAACATTTGACCAACTGGTTGCGTAACAATGATGTCTTCATGTAAATTTTTCGGGGCCACCCAAGAGGTTCCATTTACACCAGTTTCAACAAGTTGCGTTGCTCTTTTGTGAATAATGCCCTCGCCATCACCAACAAAACCGTGGCAAAGAGCACAGTAGATATTGTAGCGTTCTTGACCACGTTCCAAGAATGCACGATCAACCTTCAAAGTAGAAGGGAACGAGATTGCCCATGCATCATTCACAACACCCATAAATAAATGCGTGTCGCTAGTCATCTCTGAGCGTGCAATCGCGCCTTCAACTTTTGGCCGCATACCTCTGCCGTCATTGAACAAGGCATTTGCTTCTTGTGAGACAAACTTTGGCTGGTTATCCATGTTTTGAATAAAGTGTATTCGGGGTTTATCGCTATAAACACCTTCACTTCGTGCTCTAAAAATGATTGCAAGAATCATAATTGCAACGCACGTTGAAACGATCCCAGCCCATTTGATCCACACAGGCACTTCTTTAAAATCAGCAAGAAATGGCTTAAGTAAATCATCAATAATTTGTTTAATCAAATTTGACATTATGCATCCAACTCGATAATTGATTCTGGTTCAAGAGTACTAAGAAACGCCTCGACTTCTGCCTTACTAAACTTTGGATCACACGCTTCAATAACAAGATAAAAACGATCATCAGTCGCTCTTGCCAAAGCAGGATGCTTCAAAGTTGGATGGTAGAACATCGGGAGTTTGTTAAGGAACAGAGTTCCAAAGACAGCGGTCAATGCTGAGAACAAAACGGTCATTTCAAACGCAACTGGCACGAATGCCGCTGCACCTAACAGTGGTTTTCCTGAAACATCAAATTGGTAGCCAACAACCGGAACAAGTGCCCAAAGATCGACTTCAAGTGAGTTTGTGAAAATTTGCAAAACACATGCTGCAAGAAAACCTGCAACGCCTCCGCAAAAGACGAGGATAGGGAGTATTGTCATTTTCACTCCCATTGCACGATCCAAGCCGTGCACAGGAAACGGTACGAGACAATCAAACCACTTGTAGCCAGCTTCATTTACTTTTTCAGCTGCATGGTAAATACCAGGCGTTGTAGTAAATTCAGCAGCAAGACCATAAAGTTTTTTAGGTGTATCTTGGCTCATTCGTCTTCCTCCGCAAGCGCAGCTTGAGCATCAGTCTCAGGTGTCATTTCGTTATAACTGTGTCCATGACCGTGTGGATCTGCCGCTGGCATGACTGCTTTGAGTTCAGCGATAGCAAGAACTGGTAAATATCGAATAAAGAGCAAGAAGAAAGTCATAAACAAGCCAAAACTTCCAAAGAAGGTCATGACGTCAACCCAAGTTGGTTCGAAAATCCCCCAGCTACTTGGTAAGAAATCATTGGCAAGTGAAGTCACAACAATCACGAAACGTTCAAACCACATTCCTACGTTTACAAAAAGAGATGCTGTAAACATAATCACAATACTATTCCGAGCTTTCTTAAACCAGAAAATTTGCGGTGTTACTACATTGCAACTCACCATGATCCAATACGCCCATCCATAAGGACCAAACGCACGGTTGATAAATGTGAATGATTCGTAAAGTTCACCGCTATACCAAGCAATAAAGAATTCCATGGAGTAAGCAAAGCCAACAAGCGAACCTGTAAACAGAATAATTTTGCACATGTTTTCAAGATGCCGCATTGTGATGAAGTTTTTCAATCCCCACAATTCGCGTGCTGGAATTGCGAGTGTCATCACCATTGCAAACCCTGAGAAAATCGCACCTGCTACAAAGTATGGTGGAAAAATGGTTGTGTGCCAACCGGGGAGCTGTGCTACTGCAAAGTCAAAAGACACAACACTGTGCACTGAAAGCACAAGTGGTGTAGCGAGTGCAGCCAATAATAAATACGCTCGCTCATACCGATGCCAATGTCGCATCGATCCTCGCCAGCCTACCGCAAAAACTCCATAAGCAATTTGTTTTACTTTCGTTGTTGCACGATCACGCATAGTTGCGAGGTCTGGAATCATTCCCAAATACCAGAACAAAAGTGAAACTGTGAAGTACGTGCCAACAGCGAAAACGTCCCACAAGAGTGGTGATCTAAACTGTGGCCACATATCCATTTGGTTTGGAATTGGGAAAAGCCAATACGCCAACCAAACTCGACCAACGTGAATACCAGGGAATGTCCCCGCACAAATCACTGCAAAAATTGTCATCGCTTCTGCAAAACGGTTGATCGCTGTTCTCCACTTTTGCCTAAAGAGGAAAAGGATCGCCGAGATCAATGTTCCTGCGTGACCAATGCCGACCCAGAAAACGAAGTTGACAATGGGGTATCCCCACATCACAGGATTGTTGTTACCCCAAACACCAACACCTGTCACGATGAGATAGCCGATTAAAACACCAAGCATGGACATCATCGAGAAAGATATTGCTAGTGCAAACCACCATGATTTTGGCGGCCTTGCAGCATCGTTCCCTTTCAGAATGTCATCTGTCACCGAGCCAAAGTCGGTGTGATTACGGATCAACTGCGGACGGTTCCGAGGATCCTCGTTTGTGTTACAAAATTGATTGGATTGCAGTGTCGTCATCAGTGATGCGATCCTCCTGCTCCAGTGGAGCCGTTAACTGGATTCGTCAGTCTCGCGAGATATTTCGTTCGAGATTTAATGTTGAGTTCTTCAAGCATTTCGTATGCACGATCACTTTCGTGCAATTTACTGATACGACTTTCTTTGTCCATCAAGTCGCCAAAAACAATCGCACCAGCTGGGCACACTTGCTCGCACGCAGTAACGATTGCTCCATCTTGAAGTGAGACGCGTGGGTCTTTTGCTTTTTCAGCATCAGAAAGTTTTACCCAAGTGTTCTTTGTAGCAATTTTTACACGTTGAATTCGCTGCGTGCAGTACGTGCATTTTTCCATCACACCACGCATACGAACAGTGACGTCTGGATTGAATTGCATCGCACGTAATGTTTTGCCGCCTGACTGTGCTTTAACATAATAATCTGGCTGCACTTGTAACATACCAGTGGATCGCAATGGATCGCGGCGGAAGTAGTCGAAGTAGTTAAACCGTCGCACTTTGAATGGACAGTTGTTTGAGCAATACCTTGTACCAATACAACGGTTGTACACCATAGTGTTCAATCCATCAGTATCGTGCACCGTAGCAGCCACTGGGCAAACCTCTTCACAAGGAGCATTTTCGCAATGTGAGCAAGTCATTGGCTGAATTGCGACTGCCGAAAGTTTATCACCATCCCAGCCACCGTGGCCATCACTTTCAAACGCAAAGTATCGATCGATTCGCAGCCATTGCATTTCACGGCCCATCAATACTTGATCTTTGCCAACTATAGCAATGTTGTTTTCAGCGTGGCACGCTGTTACACATGCGTTGCAGCCTGTGCAGGAAGACAAGTCAAACGACATGCCCCACTTGTATTGTGCACCCTCAAACTGTTGCTCTTCGAATATTGAAAGAGAGTGCATCGTGTGACCAACATGCTGTGCAAAATGTGGATGCTTGTTGTACTCATCAAGTGTGCCTTCGCGGAAAAGCAAAGGCAATCTCTCTTGCGTCCCTTTTCCAGGGGTTGAATCAATATCAAAATGCATTTGTGTCGTTGCAAGTGGATATGTTTCACCTGTTGCTCGTACAGTTTTAGCAGTTGCAGACCAACTGTTGTTTCTCCGTAGTGGGTAGACATCCGTACCCGCTCCAGTACAAACTCGGCCGGCAAATCTTCTGCCATAACCAAGTGGAAGAACTACAACACCATCTGCTGTTCCGGGGACTGGGAGTGCGGCAATTGAAACCTTTTCTTTGGCCACTTCTATGGTAAGCACATCTCCCTGCTTGACACCCAATTCGCTTGCTGTCGCTGGCGAAAGTATTGCTGCATTGTCCCAAGTCAGTTTCGTGATCGTATCTGGTATTTCTTGCAGCCAGCCGTTATTGCAAAATCGGCCGTCCCAAATAGATCCAGAAGGTTTGAAGGCAACGACCATTCCATGATCTTCGAGAATTGTAAGTGGTGCGATTCTTCTATTCACTGGTGGAGTTTCAATGGATGCGGTGTTTTTTACAACACCATCGTGTACCGCGGTTCGCCATGCTGGATCCCACACATCTTCTCCCCCCCCAAACGTTTCGCGAACAAGAGACTGTCCGTCTGTTGTTGCCAGACCAGACAAGGTTGCTAACAATTCAGAAGGTGTGAGTCCATCGAAGAGCGGGCGAATAAGTGGCTGACCAATACATACAGTTCCATCAGCACTTCTACCATCGCACCATGATTCAAGCCAGTGTGCTCTATTCACATGCCATTTGCATGCTTTTGAAGTTTCGTCTTCGTATAAAGACAGGTGCACAGACAATGGAAGGGTTTTAAGTAACTCTTCAAAGCCAAGTTCAGCAGGAGCGTCATAGGCAGGGTTGCCTCCAATGACAATTACTGATTCGACATCTTTTGCTTTGATCAGTTCAGCAAGTTCAGAGATAGATGTTTTATAATCTGAATCAAGGGTTGTATAAGAAACTGAATGACCTGCTGCACCAATCACTTCATTAATTCTTGCGACAAGATGATGCACGCTAGCAGGCTGACTTGCGCCTGCAACTAAGAGCCCGTGACTTCCTGCGTGTTTGAGATCTGCAATCATGCGATCTGCCCACGCTTGTTCGGTCGCAGTGAGGGTAGCTGAGGCGTTTCCAATTATTGCAGCACCAATTGCAGTCGCAATTGCTGAGACTCTCATAGGAGTCATAGCGATTCGTTCATCCGCGTTTGAGCCAGTCAACGAAAGTGAGGGCTCAGCAATCCAGAGACGGTTCATTTTCCCGTGGATACCATTTCGATGTGCGGCCCAACCACGGGTGTTCGGTACTTGCATAGGGCCTGCACCGAGAATATCTGCATCCAACGAAACAATTGTTGTGGCCTTGGAAATATCGTGTACTGTTTTCCATTGACCACCAAATGCAAAGGCTAGACCTCTTCGTTCGTTTCTATTTGCTACTGGATCGTACTCAACCCAAACCGCATTTGGCATGCTCTTCATAAACGCACGTCGCATTCGACTATACGTCGGAGAACTTGATTGTTCACTAAGGACTGCTACGCCACTGCCATCATTGGGTAAATATGAAGCAATCCATTCTTTAAATGCAGCAAGTGACGAAAGCTTGTTGTCGTACGTTACACCGCGACTTCGATCTGGATCATAGAGATCTAGAATTGCAGCTTGTGTAAAACTGTCTGTTGCACCAGCGCTATCTGGATGCGAAGGGTTGCCTTCAATCTTTGTTGGACGCCCATCATTGCTTGTAACAAGCACGCCTTGAGCAATACCGCCAAAATCAAAACAAGTTGCGTAATGTTCCGCGATTCCTGGCATTGTGCCTTCTGGTCGATGCGCGTAAGGAACAATGTTTTCCTTTGGCCAACGGCGACAGCCACCTACGCCCAAACCTGCAAGCGCCATTGATGCACCCATGATTTTTAAAAAGTGACGACGATCGTTTCCTGTTGCAAGAAGTTCACTTGCGCCATCAGGAAATTCTTCTTGTACTTTCTTGCGAAAAACTGGTGACGCTACAACCTCATCAAGGCTGCGCCACCACGTTCGACCAGTGTTTTTCTGTTCTTTCACCGATGACATGTAGAGCAATCCTCTGATGGTTGTAGGTTATTGTGCGTTCGCCAAAGTGCACTGTTTTCTAAACGTTCTGCACCAGACATATCAAGTCCCCATGCAAGCTGAGTGACAAGATCTGGATTTCTAATATGTGGATCAGGGTCACGGTGACACTCTAGACACCAACCCATACTAAGGGTTTCGTGTTGGTAGACAACTTCCATTGTGTCAACACGTCCGTGGCATTCAACACAACTGACACCACGAGTAACGTGGGCACTATGATTAAAATAAGAGTATTGTGGAAGATCGTGTACACGGACCCATTCGATAGGCATTCCTGTTGTGTAACTTTCATAAAGCGGTTTTATTTTTTCGCTCTCAGGATGAATTTGTGCGTGACAATTCATACACGTTTCTGTCGGAGGAATCGCCGCGTGTTGCGTGTATTCAACAGTATTGTGACAGTACCGGCAATCCATGCCAAGCTCACCTGCATGAAGTTGATGGCTAAATGGAATTGGCTGCTCGGGCATGTAACCAACATCTGTTGCTTGAGGACTAAAGCCGTAAGCAACCACGATCGCAATATAGAGCGGGGCTGTCATGCCAATGACAATTGTGGCTGGAAGAGCAAGATTAGTCCATCGAGGAAATGTAAATCGAGATTGGTTCATTGTTTGTTACTACGCGTGTCTTGTTTTACTATCCGCTAAGAACCACGCACAAATACGGTGTACGCGGCAAGAAGCGGCATATCATAGTGTCGCAGCGTAGATGAGCAAGTGAGATTGAGTCGCAATTTATAAAGACATATTACCGAAAGATAACATATTTATCTTCTTAAAACCCACTCAACTTATTTTGTTCAAATTGAAAAAGGACCGCGCGTTTTGGTCGAGCATTGTCTCAAAAGCATCGCTCTCAATTCCCCGTAATTTCGCCAAAAACGCAGCGGTATGCACAACGAATTTTGGCTCATTTGGTCGTATTTTTCGAACCGGCTCGGGTGAAAGGTATGGTGCATCAGTTTCCACCATGATCCTATCATCAGGCACAAGTCTCGCAGCCTCAGCAACTTGCGGTGCATTTGGAAATGTCACTACACCAGTAAAGCTGATCATTGCCCCAAAATCGAGTATTTTTTTAGCATCATCAGGAGTTTCAGTGAAGCAGTGGAAGACAAATCGATCCTGCGCTAATGTTGATTGAGAGAAAACAGGAAGAAGGTCATCGACTGCCTGGCGGCAATGCACGATTATCGGACGCGTATCACCTTTCTGTGCCTCAATAATGGCGATATGTTCTTCAAGAAGCTTCTTTTGCATCTCGATTGGTGGGTTGTCATAGTGCCGATCAAGCCCTAATTCACCCCATGCAACGCATCTGGGGCTTCTAGACGCTTCAAGAACAAGATCCCATTTCCATTCACTCTCCGCATACAAGGGGTGAATGCCAGAAGAGCAATAAACGCGAGAATCGGCCTCTGCGAGGTCTTTAGCGACAATTGCGTCATCTGCATCAGTCGCCACAGTGATCATCTCGCTAACCCCAGCAAGTTCGGCTCGATCAATGACCTCCTGCTGCCTAGATATCAGTTGTTTACTCGTTAAATGGCAATGTGTATCGATCATGCGGGAATCGTATGCAACCTTTACGCAGTTATGGCGTACCCTTTAGTGGTATTTAGCTCTTTTTTAGACATACTTCAAGAAGTCAAACATATTCAAAAATGCGATTACTTTTCACACTCATCCTGTTATTCATTACAACTGCGCCCACGTTCTCCCAAGAATCGGGGCGTGTTGAGACAACAATCCAAATGCGAAGATCATCGGGGATCCTTGTCAACAATTCAAAAACGAGAGCTACCTTATATAAAGAAGCAATCACTGTTGATAACGCTGCATCAATTCGATTGCAATTTGGAAGAACCACCCTCGGAAATCCCCCCATTGGTGGGCAGCCAACTATCTTGCGAATTACCTCTTATCAAGATGGCGCCGTTCAACACCTCACATCTAAGACATTAGAAGAATGGCGTTACACGTCTGCGTGGTTCAACGGATCGATGGTTCTCGTAGAAATAATTGCAGACCCGCATGCAAGCCCAAGCCATGTTGCACTCAATCATGTTCTCATAGAAACCTTACCGCGCTCTATATGCGGACCACATGATGACAGGGTTTTATCTGATGATCCGAAGGCCGGCCGTGTATATCCAATAGGCTGCACCGCTTGGCTCATCGATGATCCAAACCACTGCCTCCTTTCAGCAGGTCATTGTACAGATAGCATGGACATGATGGAATTTAACGTTCCACTTTCAAACTCAAATGGAAGTTGGCAACATCCTGGCCCAGAAGACCAATATATGATCGACCCTGCTTCCTTGCAGTTTGTTGATAACACGATTGGAGATGACTGGGCATATTTCGGTTGTTTTCCAAATACAGAAACCGGCTTGACTGCAGCAGAAGCTCAAGGTGAGTGGTACACGCTTGCTGAGAGTGCCCCAGCAGTTGACGGGCAGACCATTCGAATCACTGGATACGGTACAACTTCTCCCCCAGTGGATTCTACTTGGAACAGCGCTCAAAAAACACACAGTGGCCCATATACGTCGCTTGCAGGAAACTCTATTGCTTACACTGTAGACACAACCGGTGGCAACAGTGGATCAGCTGTTTTAAACGAAACAACTGGGGAAGCGATTGGGATTCACACCAACGGAGGCTGTGGATCATACGGAGAAAACTATGGTTGCGCGATTCATAACAGTGGTTTGCAGTACGCTCTAGCAAATCCGCAAGGCGTTTGTATCCCAAACAACTACCTTGAATTTGGTTACCCAAACGGTTTGCCAACTTCGGTTACTCCAAACACAATTACGCCCTTCTTGTTCACAATAACTGATGGAACAGAATCGCCGCTTCCCGAAACAATTCAATTCAGGATTATTATTGATGGATCACCACAAAATTTAGAAGTTATATCTTTTGGAAATAACACTTACCAAGTCATGTTGCCAAGTATGGAATGTAATAGTGAAGTCGGATTTTACATTTCTATTACAACTGACCAAGGAACCTTTGTTTCGGAGCCCTATGATGCTCCAAACAACCTGTACGAAATAATTGTCGGAACTCTTGAAGAAACCAGTTTAATCACTGCACATTTTGACAATGGAATGCCATTAGGTTGGAGTGCGACTGGGCTTTGGCACGCATCAAGTTCTTGCACCCCTACTGGTTCTTGTGACGGAGGCTCCTTCATGTACTTCGGACAAGATAGTTCTTGTACTTACGATACAGGTTCGACTACTCAAGGCACATTAATTTCACCAACAATTAGTATCAATGATGTTCAAGAAGAACTCGTACTTACATTCTGTTACGCATTAGAAACAGAAGAGTATGATGGTTATGACACCGCAAAAGTATATGCAAACGGCGAACTTGTTGCCACGCTTGAAGAATCTCCGCAGTGGACAGAATATGAAATCACATTGCCAAACGCGATCTATCACCAACTCACAATAACATGGGTCTTCGATTCAGTAGATTCTCAGTTTAACTCTTACAGGGGACTGCATATTGACGGCGTTTTGCTAATTGCACATGAAATTGCTTGTGAAGCGCCGCCATGTATCGGCGATATAAACCAAGACAACAACGTGGATATTTCAGACTTACTCTTGCTCATCGACGCATGGGGCTCATCCGGCATAGGTGACTTTGATAACAACGGAGTGATCGATGTTACTGACATGCTCATGCTCATTGGCGCTTGGGGCGTATGCGAATAATCGTTTAGTGAACTGGCATTTTTGTAAATGGCAATTCTTCGGGTGACTTTGCATTGCTCACAAGTGGAGCATGTAATACATAATCATTCACAGTAATGACCATTTCATCTCCCTCTACAAGTTCCCGTTCTGTTGTAAGAGCAAGTTGCATTGACCAATTTGCTGGAATTTGTTCGTGAGCTTTATACTTGCTTTTCAACTTCCACTTTTGTGATTGTAATTCAACGCCTGCTGGAAGTGCAAAGGTTGGAACTGACGGCGCATGTTCGTCAAACTGTTCAATTCCAAGTAGAGCAAGTGATGTCTCCCCATCCTTTTTTACAACAATCGGTAAAGGCGATACTCGGAGGGGATCTTTAAGCCTCCCGACTGCGCGAAGTGTTAACACCTCTACAGTTCCATCTTCAAACACAAGGCGGATAACCGATCTTCTCACTTGACTTTGTTTTAACTTCAATTGAACAGGTAATAATAAAGTTTCGCCATTTGCAATCAATTCTTGATACGCCTCTGTCGTTGTGCACCCGCAATCAGGGATCACGTCAATGAGCGTTAAATCGCGACCACTATTATTAGTCAACGTAAATGTGTGATCAACAACGGTTCGAGGCAGCGTGACCTCTATCAAACCAAAATCATGTGATTTTTTTCCAACGAGCACACTACTAAACCAGATCAGTTTTACGAGAACAACCAAAACGAGCACACCAGCACCCAAGATAAAAATGAGTTTCTTTTTTGCCATAGAAGCCCTATTCTACCTTAGTAATACATACTTCTGCCAAAACGGCACCGAATAGTTGATAACAAGCATTGTACGTACACACGCTTTGGCACAACGCTTGCAGGAATAACTTGCATGGATATGGAAAAATTTACAACTTTATCTCAGCAAGCAATTTCTGAAGCACTCGCATTAGCTACCTCGCTCCAACACAGTGAGTTTGCACCGTTACACTTGCTTGCATCGCTCCTTGCAGACGAAGCAGGTCCCGCAAGAATGCTGATCACTCGAAGTGGCGGCAACCCTTCGCGTGTTGCAGAACTCGCCACAGCACAACTTAACCGACGATCAACCGTTACTGGCACGCAACCTCAAACATCTACAAGAACCATGGAAGTTCTTACTTCAGCCATTGCTACTGCAAAAGCAATGGGCGACTCATACGCAACAATCGAGCACCTTCTCCTTGCACTTACTGATGTCAAAAGTGATGCAAAAGAAGTTCTTTCTCTTGGAGGAGTTTCGGAAATAGATATTAAAAAAGCAATCGGAAAACTACGCAGCGAATCTGGGATTGAGAATGTAACCGACGCAAGTGGTGATTCTCAATTTGAGGCCTTAAATAAATATGGCATCGACCTAACCGAAGTTGCTGCTGATGGAAAACTGGATCCTGTAATCGGAAGAGATGAAGAAATTCGCAGGTGCATGCAAGTACTTTCTAGAAGATCAAAAAATAACCCAGTACTCATTGGTGAACCGGGCGTAGGCAAAACTGCTATTGCAGAAGGGCTTGCACAACGTATTGTGAACGGCGATTGTCCAACGAGCATGAAGCAATCAAAAATCATTGCTCTCGATGTTGGGCAGTTGCTCGCTGGAGCTAAGTTCCGCGGGGAATTCGAAGAGCGACTCAAAGCTGTTCTGCGTGAAGTTACTTCAAGCGAGGGACGTATCATTCTTTTTATTGATGAGTTACACACCATCGTTGGTGCCGGCGGTGCAGAGGGAGCAGTAAGCGCTGGCAACTTACTTAAACCCGCCCTTGCACGAGGCGAACTGCGTTGTATTGGCGCAACAACACTTGATGAATACCGACAACATATTGAAAAAGACGCGGCGTTCGAACGCAGGTTCCAGCCAATCATGGTCCATCAGCCATCGGTTGAAGACACGGTTGCAATTCTTCGCGGATTAAAACCTAGGTACGAGGCACACCACGGTATTCGAATTCAAGATGGCGCACTTGTTGCTGCTGCAAAACTAAGTCACAGATATATTGCTGATCGTTTTCTTCCTGACAAAGCAATCGATTTACTTGATGAAGCATCAAGTAAACTTCGCATCGAAAATGATTCCATGCCAGCAGAACTTGATGAATTACGTAGACGAATCATGCAAATTGAAATTGAACGTGAAGCGTTGAAAATTGAAACAGATAGTGATTCCAAAGATCGATTAGATGTTATTGAAAAACAACTTGCAGATCTAGAAGAAAAAAATCGAGAAATCACTGCAAGGTGGGATATTGAAAAAGCAGAACTTGAAGAAATCTCTCGAGCTAAAATTCAAATTGACGCAAAGCACACTGAACTAGATCAAGCTCAGCGACGGGGTGACCTTGAGACTGCTGCAAAAATTCAATATGGTGATCTACGCGATCTTGGCGAAGAACTTGCCAAGGCCGAAAACAAATTGCGCCAACGAAGAGAGCAAGGACTAAACATGGTGAGTGAAGAGGTTGATGCTGAACAAATTGCTCAGGTTGTATCCCGTTGGACAGGTATTCCTGCAACGAGGCTTGTTGAAGGTGAACGCGACAAATTGCTACGTATGGAAAAACAACTCACAAAACGAGTTGTTGGTCAAGATGAAGCAGTCACTGCGATTGCAGAAGCTGTCCGTCGTTCTCGTGCAGGACTAGGTGAGGAAAGCAGGCCGATTGGATCGTTCCTTTTCTTAGGTCCAACTGGTGTTGGCAAAACCGAACTATGCAAAGCACTTGCAGAATTTCTCTTTGATACAGAGGAGGCGATGGTTCGGATTGACATGAGTGAATACATGGAACAACACGCGGTCGCAAGATTGATCGGCGCACCTCCCGGATATGTTGGATATGAAGAAGGTGGAAGGCTTACAGAAGCAGTTCGCCGACGACCGTACAGTGTTATCCTTTTTGATGAAATGGAAAAGGCGCACGAAGATGTTTCTAACGTGCTTCTACAGGTTCTTGATGACGGGCGACTAACTGATGGGCATGGCAGAACTGTTGATTTTCGGAACACTGTTATTGTGATGACAAGCAACGTGGGATCTACTGCGCTTCTTGAACTCTCTGAAAATGATGCAAGCGAAGATGTTATTCGTGAAACAGTTTTGGGTATTCTTAAAAAATCAATGAGACCCGAACTCTTGAACCGAATTGATGAAACGATTGTTTTTCACCAATTATCTAAACAGGTCCTCTCGGGCATCGTAGAGATTCAACTATCACACCTCAGAACTAGGCTTGCTGACAGGGGAATTTCTTTAACGATTTCTGATGCAGCGATGAGCATGATTTGCGATGAGGGTTTCGATCCACAATTTGGTGCTAGGCCAGTGAAGCGGGTCATCCAACACAGGCTAGAAAATCCAATCGCAAATGGCATTCTCTCAGGAGAATATGACGCTGGAGATACCATCTCTGTCGGCTGTAGTGCATCCGAACTCACCTTCACCAACGCTCACGAACCTCAAACTACATAACAGCCCCGTCTGCCCCAATGCAGACGAGGTGCAACGCCGAATAACCGCGGGCTGAGAGTACAACGTCGGGTACAATGGAGGCATGGCACAACTAACATGTAGAACCGCTGGTGAATCGCATGGACCCGCATCAATTGCACTCATTGAGGGGATACCTGCTGATTTAAGGTTGGATATCCCATTCATTAACGCAGAACTCAAACGTCGGCAAGGTGGATATGGACGCGGAGGACGGCAAGAAATTGAATCTGACAAAGTCGAGTTCCTAGCAGGAGTTCGAAACGGAGTCACAACCGGCGCCCCCATTGTTCTACAAGTGATCAATCGAGACAGCAGGCTTGAGAATGAAGAAGCCACACCCCCTATCCATCGACCCAGACCAGGACATGCTGATCTCACCGGCGCACTCAAATGGCTCACAAATGATTGTAGAAACACCCTCGAAAGAGCAAGCGCACGCGAAACTGCCGCACGCACTGCTGCGGGTGCAGTCGCTCGATGTCTACTTCAAGAATTCAACGTGCATGCTTTTGGATTTGTCAGTGGAGCGATGAACGCAAAAGCAGAAATTTCTCCTTCCCAAGAGACTTGGGAAGATCTTCGTAAAGCAAGAGACGACTCAGCAGTCTATTGCCCCGATGATGCTACATGTAAAGAAATCATCAAGCACATTCGCGATGCAAAAGTTGAGAAAGACACCGTGGGTGGTTACTGCGAAGTGCATGTGTTTG
>JABHZL010000085.1 GCA_018656645.1 Phycisphaerae bacterium | reverse complement strand
TACGTTGTAGGTGAAACGGATATACGTGCAAAAGCGGACATCGTTGCAAGCACAAGGTTTTATAAAACTGTTGATTTGACTGGGCGCGATGGCAACGTGAGGTCTTTTGCCACCTTTGTTACGTCGAGCACATGTATAACTGTTGAAGAACTAGGATCTATTGTCCCATTACCCTTAATATTGGTTCCTATTGTAGTGATAGGTGCAATGACGGTGTTTCTGTTGAGCAGAAATAAGCCAAGTAGGAAACTTCTGCCTCGTCATGGATCACCCCACATCGATGAAGTGATTGACGCAGTGGCGGCGGTTTCGGTAGACCTTCCAGATGATCCGGCAGACGCCTTGGCTTTATTACATGAAAGTGCCGAAGAACTAACATGAATTGTGTACCCATTTCGCTTGGCGATCGTTCGTATGAAATGCAGATCGGCTCAGGCATTTTGAAAGAGATGCTTGGTGATATTACAGATCGAGCCATGTTTGTTGTTGACGACAAGGTTATGCCATTATTGGGGGACAAAATTACAGTCGGTTCTGGGCAGGGGTTGTTGACCATGTTTGCGTCTGAAATGAATAAAACGATGCCATCGGTTGAAAAAATATGGGATGCAATGCTTGATGCAGGGCTTGATCGATCTTCTTCTCTTGTCGCTATAGGCGGTGGAATTGTGGGTGACGTCGGAGGTTTTGCAGCTGCAACCTATATGCGAGGTGTGCCGTTGATCCAAGTGCCCACGACACTGCTTGCGATGGTAGACGCTTCAATTGGCGGCAAAACAGGGGTAAATACAAAACGATCACGAAATGATGGTACTGCGATATTAGGGAAGAATTTAGCGGGTGCATTTTGGCAACCTAAGAAAGTAATCGCAGATGTGCAGATGTTGCAGTCCCTCGATACACGGCAGTTACGTTGTGGCCTTGCCGAATGCGTGAAACACGCGATGCTTGGAAATGCTGAACTTCTTACGTTTATTGAAACAAATGCTTCGGCCATTTTGGCTTGTGATTTGGAAGTACTAGAACGCTTGGTGTTTCAATCGGCATCGATAAAGGCGAAAGTTGTTTCACGAGATGAGCGTGAGGGTGGAGAGCGGGCACTGTTGAATTTGGGACACACGTTTGCGCATGCAATGGAACCTATGCCAGAATTAGGGTTGTTGCATGGGGAAGCGGTTTCAATTGGTCTTGTGGCAGCTGCAAGTTGTTCGGAAGCATTGGGTATGGTGAGTGATGGTTTTGTTGACCGCATAAGAGCGTTGCTTGCAAAATTAGGCTTGCCAATTCGAATGCAGGCAGAGCTACCAGCGCTTGATTTTATTTCGATGATGCAGTTTGATAAGAAAAACCAAGATGGTCAGATGAGACTCGTCCTTCCAGAGGGTGAATGTGGAGCCACTATTTCGAGCAATGTCGATCTTGCGACTATTACACTCGCACTTCGTTCTGTTGGTGCTTCCTAATCTCAGCTTGAATTGAAATTTGTTTTTTGGAGGGGTTGTGTAACACTATGGATGCGTGATGTGCTTTCAGATCGCAAGTGAGGTGTTTTTCATGAAAAAATGTGCTCAGTTCCGATAAAGATATTGTTGGTGTTCAAGGATGAACCCACATGAGAGGATTATTACTGTGCGTACAATTGCTATTGTGAATCAGAAGGGTGGTTGTGGGAAAACAACTACCTCTATTAATGTTGCTGCTGTCTTTGCGAGCCGAGGTCTTCGAACCTTGCTCATAGATATGGACCCCCAATCCCACTGTGCTGCAGGTCTTGGTGTACCTGAAGAGCAAATAAACATGAGTATTGGGGATGCGCTTCTAGCCTCGCACGACGAGACCCTCGACAAGGATGAGTTTCTCTGGCAAGTCACAAAAAATTTACACCTTGCTCCATCCACAATGATGCTCACAGCGATTGAGGCAGCAGGGGGTGGATTGCATGCGATGCCTGACAAGGATCGTAGGTTGGAAAGTTTGCTGCACCATTTGGATGGTTCGTTTGATCGCTGCGTCATCGATTGTCCACCAAATATTGGTCTCCTTACTTATAACGCCCTAAGGGCGGCTACAGAAGCGATCGTACCGGTGGAAACTGGTTATTTTTCTCTTCGAGGTGCCCGTAGACAACGAAAAACAATCGAAGCGTTGATTGCAAGAATTGGGAAGCCTATTAAAACACGTATTCTTCCTTCTATTCACCGTCCTTCTCCTTTGGCAAAAAAACTATTAGAAAAACTTCGCGAGTCTTTTGGTGATGAAGTTGCACCAGTTGTGATACGCGATCATGAAACGCTGCGAGAAGCTGCAAGTTTCGGGCAGCCAGTTGTAGAATTTTCTCCCGGTTGTGATGCTGAGAAAGATTTTGTCGCGCTCGTCGATTGGCTCGAAGAAATTTACACACCGGCTGCACCATTGGTGGAGGTGCATCCGGTTGGAAATGGAAGAGCTGCTGAACTTGCTCGAAGAGTGGCTACTTTTGACACTGCTGCAGAAGCGCCAAAAATCGCTGGACGAATCACACCAACAGAGGTGACTGATGGCCGCGAACTCTGATTATGCACATCTTGCAGAACTGTTTACAACGGTCGAAGAACCGTCGGTTGTTCGTGCATCAGTAGATTTATTATTACTAGGACACTTGCCTGTGCAAGGTGGGCTGTGGCTGATTCCCTATGCAGGAAGAGAAACCGAGGGTGGCGTAGGGGCGCTCATTCGGATGCATGAGGACACAGTTGATCTTGCGATTGTCGGCAATAGTAACGTAGACATTTCTACATGTAGTTCTCTTGAAGAAGCATTCGAAATTGTCGGCCCCGAAGTAAAAAATTGGATGATTCAACCTCCATCAGATGCAGACTCAACTGCTTTGTTACATTGTGATGCAGACCGAATTACACTTCTCTCTGGTGCAGATCAAGCAGCTGTTGTTGGTGCATACCGTTTGTTGAAGGGGCTAGTTGTTGCATCTGGAACAACGGAAGCGACACCAGCAATGAATCTTGTTATTGTTGGAACTGAAGAACGTGCGGCACATGATGCAGCAAATCGTATTGTTCAAACAGCACATCATCAACTTGGTGTACAACTTTCTGTGAGTCAGCCCCTACCTGCAATGGGATCAAATAGCAGAGTGGCATCTCAGGGAAGTTTTCAGAGAACAAGCGGCGTTGTTGATATTCTCACTCGCATTCGCGCTGCATCGCAAAGAGAATCTGAGCCACAAGGGTCGCAAGAAGTACAAGAGGCAGAATACACAATTCCAATTTCTACGCGACCAGTTGTTGAAATTAAAGAGCCAGTTGTTGAAACGCCTTCAATGGACATGCACGATAAAAGCGAAAAACAACCTTATACATCATACGTTGATGGTTTGATTGCCATAAAGCCACGTTGCCCCGAGCACGAAGAAGTTGAACTTGCAATTGACACGAATGGAAACATACATGTTCTTGCGGATGCAGAAGATTTTCGTGATGCTGCGATTGTTTCAGGCTGGGTTGTGCGACATCGTGAACTCATCGCGATGGCGTGTGGTGCAATGGAAATCGACACATCGGATGCACCAAAACAGCACGTGTTTACTGATGATGCACTTTCTGTTGCTGATCTCCATGGAACGAATCTTGCCCTACATCTGCTTACTGAAGTAGAAGTTGAGGGCCATACAGGTTGGTTCAGTACTCCGCTCAATTGATTTTGTACAAGCGTTCCCATGCCCCATGTGCAAACGAATGAAGTTCATCTTCGCTGAAACCATTATCTTGAAGTTGTTGCAGTAATGTCGGTAATTGCGAAGGGTGTTTGAGTCCAATGGGTAAATGTTTTGGCGTGAATCCCCCATCGAAATCACTGCCGAGCGCTATTTGGCTTCTATTTCCTGCAAGGTCACAAAGATGAAAAATGTGTTCGACGCAATCATTTATTGTCGCAGTTTGTGGCTTTTTTGAAAAAGTTTTGGAGAGAAACATTGTGCACAGATTGAGCCCAATCACTCCACCTCGATTGAAAATTTCTTTCGCCTGTTCATCTAGTAAGTTACGTTGAGAATCTGTTTGGAGTAGATTTCTACTGTTTGAATGGCTCGCGATGATTACTGTATCCGTGCAGGAAACAAGATCCTCGAATGATTGTTCTGATAAATGAGAAGCGTCATGCAAAATGTTATGCGCATCCAATGCAGAGACAAGTGCCTTGCCTTCACTTGTTAAACCATGCTTGCAATTGTTTCCGCCTGCGTACCGAGTTCCAACAGACCAAGTTAAACCGACAATACGCAGTCCCTGCTCATGCCACCATGCAACGTCATCGATGTTTCTTATAGGATCAGCGCCTTCCATAAGTAGAATCACTTCAAGAGCGTCGGAATTTGGTGGCACTTCTTGATTTGTGTGTAGAAGATTGATATGACCCTGCGTGTGCAAGTCACGATATAGATCAAGTTGTTTTTTTCCTTGTGAAAATGCTGCATCACGATTTTCACTTGAATCATAGCCAAGCACATGGTCACCAGGTGAAGTGTAAATAGTCCCTGCAATTGTCTTGACATTGCTATTTTTCAGATCTGGTATTGAAATACACTCTTCTTCTGGAGTAGAGCATTCTTTAAGGATATTTCTCCCGCCTAGTGCGATGTATGTTAAATCTACGTGTCCGTCGACCCAATGTGTTTGCATTTCTATAAGGTACCAAAGGTATCTAATTGCATGGGTCAGGTGTTGGTATCCTGTACTGTCACATGGAATCGAAAGTGGAACCAAATAGTTTGCCCTCACAAAAAGCGAGACGATTGCAAGCGCTGTTTGTAGGAATAGGTGCTATCGTTATTCTCACCATCGCTGCTTGGCTTTCGCCCTCAGCAGATGGGGTGGGTACACATAAGCAACTCGGTCTTCCTCAGTGTGGCTGGATTCTTGCTGCCGACCTTCCATGTCCAACTTGTGGGATGACAACAGCATTTTCTTATGCTGTAAGGGGAAAATTAGTAACTGCGTTCAAAACCCAACCATTTGGCATGATTCTCGCTGTTTTTGTAGTAATAATAGGGATAATTGCCCTCATCATTGCTTTTACTGGCCATCCTAAAACAGCATTTTGGTATCGTTGGATGACAACAAAAACACTTTTTATCATCGCAGGGCTAGCAGTATTCGCTTGGGTGTATAAAATCCTTGCTCATCGAGGATGGTTTATATGAAAAGAATTCAATTGTTTCTCTATCTCTTAGCTTGCACCTCATTGTGTGGCTGCTCTATATTTGCTTTTGGTGGCGCAGTCAAGCAATCGTTTGAAGATCAAAAGTTGGTAGAGACTCACCCTGAATATAGCCTTGATGGTCAGACCGTAGCTGTTGTCATTACAGCTCATCTCTCGGTGCATTATCAACATCCCGGAATAGCAAACTTGATTGCTGAGGGTGTCGTCGCGCGTTTGGCAAAAGCAGCATCAGAGGGAACACAAGGTCTGCAAAATGTTCGCATTCTTGATCCAGCGGTTGTGGCGCAATGGCAATTTAATACACCACAATGGTCTGCGATGCCTACGAGCGAATTGGTGGAAACATTAAAAGTAGACCGCGTAATTTATATTGATTTACATGAATATCGTTTGACACCCCCTGGTAACGAATGGTTGTGGGAAGGGCTCTGTGAAGCGACTGTTGGAGTCGTTGAAAAGGGTGCGTATGAGCAAGATGGTTTTACAGATGTATTTACAATTGCAGCAACGTACCCTCGACGTCCAAGCGTCCTAGCGAAGCAAGAAGCTAACGAAGCAGACATTGCCCGCGGTTTACTAACTGAATTTATGAGGCAAACTGCTTGGCTCTTTTACTTTCACTTAGAACCAAAAAATCCAGATCGCTACCGTCCGGAGTTAGACACATGAGATCGTTGATAATTACTTGCTTGGTTATTTTTTCCACTTGCGTTCTCTCCTCTTGCAATATTGTTGCGGGAGTCGCCTATGTGGTTTCGCCTGACCCAGAACAAATAGCATTGTTTGAACTGCCTCAGAAAAAAACTGTTGTTTTTGTAGATGACCGTCATAATATCATGCACCCAAGCAGGCTCAAAAGTGTGATTGCAGATAAAATCACTTCTGAATTGCTCGGACGTGAACTTCTCGTAGACATGATTGCACCACGCGATGCAATGAGATACGCGGATTCTCAAGATCGAAATGGATCTATTTTGACTATTGGTGCAATTGGAAAAGCAGTTGGAGCATCGGTAGTCATTTATGTTGAAACAACAACATTTATCATGTCAGTCGATGGGCACAATCCTGCTCCGCTTGCGGGTTGTAGTGTACGAGTAGTAGATGTTGATACAAGAGAGCAGTTGTTTCCTGCTCCAGATTCAATTGATGCTGCACATAAAGTGCGAGCAGCGTTGAGCCGAGTAGATCCACATCAATTATCAAGCGTGAGCGAAACTCGCAAGTTATCTACTATGCTTGCGGACAAATTAGGTGATGCTGTCGCAAAATTGTTCTACACGCATACAACTGGCCGTTTAGGTGAAAACCTAGAACGAAAATAAGTTGTCATTCCTACATGTCATCGCACCTTTTTCTGAGCCTTCGTCGCGTGCAATGATCGGATTGATGAAATTGATAACACACCGATTGCCAAAGAGTCACCAAGTGCTTGTGCTAGGTGATGAGTTAGAGTCAAATCAGTTGCGTATGCAAGGACTTTCTGTTCTTGGCTCGGTTCAGGGTGTTCAAAATAATTCCCGTACTCTTGGTACTCGAGTACGAAGAGTAATAGATGCAGTTGCAACGAAGAAAGATCAACTCATTGCGTGGGGTTGGCATTCCACAGTAGCGATCTCTGGTATTCAAAAAGTTCATAAAACTATTGGGTATATAGATTCCATAGACGCAAATCAAGTTCCATTCATCGAAGTTGATCGTATTATTCCTACAACTTGGACTTGTGTTGAAGTGATGAAAAAAAATAATAGTTCGAAACAAGTTGTGATGGAACCCCTCGTGGGTATTGATGCGAAGTCACTTGTGATAGATCGTACATCTGTGTTAAACATTCTCGGTGTCCATTCAAAATCATTGCTTGTTGCTGTTGTAAACGATGTTGGAAAATGGCAAGAAATTGTCTCGTTTGTTGTGCAAATGAAAGAAATGGCTGTTGAAGTAACAGTTGTTGTATCAGATTCCTACATGTTTTATTCAGAGCTTTATTTTGCACTACAAGAGCATCACAGTACAGATTGTTTGCGACAAATAGAGAGTGGATTGCGTTTGATTGATGTTGTGTATGCAGCTACGTTCGTGTGGGCTCCAACTTCAATTGTTCATGGAGCACTTGATGGCGTCCTTGATTTATTGTCAACTTCCGCAAGTGGGACACCTATTGCTGCGTCTCATCAACACGCAATTACAGGTATTCCAACAATTGGACATCGAATTGCATGGGTGACGTCGGTTTCAGAGTTAAGTGCATGGGCAATGAAATTGTTTCGTGATCCTACTCATGTCTCTGACCAAGGATTAGAAATCGCTGCAAGAGTTCGTTCAGTTGCATCGCCATCTAAATTTGTTGAAGGGTTCCAGTTGCGCTTGCAATAATTACATGTTGCGTTTGCTTGCGACCTTCTTAGGAGCTTTTTTTCTGCTTGGTCGTTTGTCAGGAACAGGTATTACAACGGAAACAGGTTTGTCGATTTTTAGTCTTGTTCGTATGTTTGCTGCAACAACACGTCCAAGGTATAACCTGCAATCTGCATCTGGGGAGAGGTGTCCTTCAAGTTCACAGTCAAACCACCCCAGAGCATTTTTAAGGATTGGCATGCCAGTGACGGCTGTATCAAAATCTATAGAAAGAAAGGGGTCATCAGAGCGATCAAGTGGTTTGCCAAACCGATGTATAGATCTACGGTCACCTGCAGGCATCATATTGAGCACGAAGGCTCGTGCATCACGTAGCAACGGTTCGATGGTTTGTCCCTTTTTAACTGCGACGACAAGGATAGGTGGTTCGCTGCTGCATTGCTGCACCCAGCTTGTGAGAATGCCAGTGCGGTACTTATCGAATGCACACGTCAAAACAAATAGGGCATTTGGTAGTGATCGCAGCGCATTGTGGATAAGTTGTGGATCTGTGGACATTTTTCTCTCTTCAAATTAGCGCACGTAAAACCTGCGCAAGTACTTCTCCAGACTACACTTAGCATGCCACAGATGGAAGAAAAAGCAAGGTCTGATAACAGAAGAGTTCAGCTTTTTTTAAGAAAGTGTTGCATAGTGGGTAATTTTGGGGTACTGTGGGGACGAAAGATAATGGAATCCCACAAAGCAACCCATGTTTACGTTTACAGGCAACATCGAGAGATCCATCGACAACAAGCAGCGTTTGTCAATACCAACAGAGATGCGGGTAGGTTTTGTGATGGGGTCAGGTCCGAGCGTGGTGTATGCTTCCCCCGGATCAGCGGGGAGCATCTTTCTTTGGTCGGATTCGACTTTCGAAGCAATGTCAAAATCTCTCGACCATTCCTTACTACCCAACGAGGATGTGATGGAATACGAACAACTGCTCTATTCACAATCGAGACGTATCGAGATAGACAAAGCAGGGCGGATTCGTCTTCCGGAATCACTGCTGGAATATGCAGGGATAGGAAGCCAAGCAATTGTGATTGGCGTGCGGGATCACATCGAAATCAGAGATCCGAAAGAATGGAAAGCTACTTTGAAAGAGAAATTGCCAAAGTTGCACAAAATCCTATCTCAAGCACGCAGTCAAGGTTCTGCTCGATCGGGGGAAACCAATGAATAACCTGTTCTATAAGGCTAAGCAGGGACGCTTAGCCCGCGAGGGGTTTGGTGTCATGGACGATGCCTCCTCTTTGCATCTTGAATCAGCGATCAGACCAGAGGTCGCGATACTTGGACCAAGGATGGTCCTCAAAGGAAAGTGTGCTCGCAAGGACGCGGAGCACTAACCAACAACGGTTTTCGGCATCTGACGATGCCGAAAACTATTCCTCAAGTCGATCGGACTTTCTAGTCCGATCCCCCTTCCCTGGTTCGCAGCATGCCCCACCACTTGCTGCGAACCTTTTTTTGTATCCACATTGGACCTATCCCCCAGCCAGAGTTGTGGAAGGTCCAAAGTTGTGAAATTGGATAATTAACGCAGCATCGAGAATAGATGAGGCGGTTGTTCAATGAAAACGGGGTTTGAGTCAGTTGTTATTTCGAAGAAGCTGGGCGGATTTTACCTGCGATTGTTGGACCTTCAGTCGCTATCTGGCTCGCAACTTCAGAACGATGTACAGGAATATCCCGTGGAAAATCCAAGGCTATCCGAACGCGATCACCCTTAATTGAGGCAATTCGCACAACACCAATTGGATGTGCTGGATCCCCAATGACAACTTCTTCCCCTTTTCTTCGTGTAATTACAAGCATAATGCGGACCTCCTGCCGCTCATTCCAATACGAAACGCCGCGCGACCTGCGCGAACCCACCATTCCCCGACCTTATAGATTACCAAAAATAGGGCACTAATTCAAAATAATTATTGTCAAATGTTGCAAATAAGTAGCATAAGCCTTTATGTGGCAATGGGTTCAATCAATTGCAAGTACCGCTGTAATATCATTAATATGCTCTTTAAGTGTCTTTTCAATGCCTTGCTGAAGGGTCATGTCACTCGATGGACACCCGATGCAAGCACCAAGAAACCGGATAGATACGACCCCAGAATCGTCAACTGAGACCAATTCGATATCTCCACCATCGGCTTGGATCGATGGGCGGATGAGTTTGAGGACTCCCACCACTTTTTCGTGAAGTGTCAAATCAGTGTGTTCAGATCCCATATTGCAAACTATGGTACGTCGAACGAGCATTCTTTGCACAAACGCGGCTGTACACTGCGTGCATGAATCTAAAAATTGTGTCATTGTGTTTTCTCCTCATCGGTTGTGGCGGTCCAAGCATCACGAATCCCTCTGCAACGCTCAGGGAAACTGGCCGTCCCAAAGCGATACACTTGCAAGCGATGGGGATGCTTGATGAGCAAGTTGGGCTCGATAACTCACAGTACCGAGAAACCCTACATCGCATGCTTTGGGTTTCAGGTTACACCAACGACGCTCGTCATGCAGCTCTTAATCGATTATGGAATGTTGATCGAGATGGTGTGATTAAGACTGTACGTCAACGTCTTCCTCGAATGGATAATTGGACATGGATCGAACAACTCTGCGAATGGATTGCAGAAGAAGAGGTTCTTGAGCTTGATGCAGCACTTATAAGTTCATGGTCACAACCAACCATGCGATATGAAGAAGCAGATCGACCCGAACGACAAGCATTGGTTTTGATGTACGGTGAAGGCGAACTTGCAACTCTTGTTTTTCAATCACTTCTTGCAACAAATAAATCTTGGCAGCAGGGTTACCGAACACGATGCTGGGAATTGCTACTAAGAATCGGTGCTCAAGACAAATTACTTACTCTGCTCTCTGGATCATCAATTCCTGAAGATGACATGTTTTTGCTTGATTTGCAACGTGCAACATTAGAGCTTGGGATCATGCCGCAAAATAAAGAAGAAATACTGTGGGCTCGTGAATTGTGCAAACCTGAATACAGTGATTTTTGGAATGAAGCAGTAGAGGCACTCTCGCTCTTAGATGATGATCGCCGAGTTTCTCTTGAAATGAGAGACATTCCAATTGCAGTAACAGTTTCAAGGCACTGGCCAGAACTCGCAACCAAATCTACAAGTTCGCTTGTTCGATTTCTTGAAACAGAGTTAAAAAATCGCAAACATTATTTTGAATATGAAGGTGGAGGAAATACCTCAACTCTGAATGAACTTTTGCCCTCCCATAAAAATAAACTTTCTTGGGGTGATGCAGTTGCAATTCGCGTGGCATTGGAAGCGATGGAAGTGCCAGAGGTTCGAACCCACTTTTTTGATTATGCAAATCGAGACCACCTTGATACTTCTACCGAGTTTGGTGGAGTTGTAGAACTTGACAAACAAGGACGTTTTGTAATTCAAGAGTTTGAACCCATTATTCGCAACCATGATCGAAGGTTTGACGCTCCACAAAAAATGTTTGACGCAGCTTATACCTCACTTTTTCATTTCCACTTTCACGCACAAAAATACAAAAATGGCAACCATGCGGGCCCCGGAATGGGAGATAAAAAATATGCAGACAACACACGGGCGAATTGTCTAGTTTTGACTTATGTAAATTCTAATACGATGAACGTCGACTATTATCGACATGGACATGTCGTGGTAGATCTTGGCACGATAACGCTCAATTGATGATAGAAGATGTTTATATGCACGGAACGGGGAATAAGTTTTTGATTCACTGTGGTGAACAAGAACCAAAAGTATTGTTACAAAAATTACATGGTGCAGACGGACTGCTAATACTTTCTGGCAATGAAACCGCTAACTTGCAGATGAGAATATTCAATGCAGATGGTACTGAAGCAGAGCAATGTGGCAACGGTCTTCGGTGTGCAGCTTTGCATGCATATCGAAGCCGTATCGTTCCAAGTACAACAATGACCATTCGCACACTTGCAGGTCTCAATACATGCGTGGTGCACCCTGAGCGTAACGAAGTAGAAGTGACAATTGGGTTTTCTAAATCAGGACCACTTTCATGTAATGTGCAAGTAGATCTCATCGAAGATTTACCTGCATTAGAATTTATTAGTATGGGAAATCCAAATGCAGTTTTTTGGACTGAAAAGGAACCAACCGAAGTGATTGAAAAAATTGGTCCAGAAGTTGTAAATCACGAAGGTTTTCCAGAGGGCATTAACCTTCATGTTGCAAGGTTTGACGCGCCAAACCACGCAACAATTTCGTCGTGGGAACGTGGAGTAGGTCCAACACTCGCATCGGGAACAGGGGGTGCTTCTGTATTCGTTTCTAGTAAACAACCACCTCCATTTGTAGTGACAAGTGTCGGTGGATCCCTCACTTATACCATGTTAGGGGATGGACAAATTGTAATGGCTGGGGCTGCAGCTTACGATTGAGAGATTCGTACTTCGTTCGCAGTTACATGCACAATGCACTGAGAGCCACAATCAAATGCACGTGGTTCTGTTGATGTGTCAGTAATGGCTGCTGCAATTGTTCGAACTGTTTCGAATGGTGTTTGATTTCC
>JABHZL010000028.1 GCA_018656645.1 Phycisphaerae bacterium | reverse complement strand
TTCAAAAGTGTTTATGAAATTTAATCCACGGATTGCACCGATCAAAGCTGCAATTTTCCCACTCGTCAATAAAAACGGCATGCCAGAGATAGCACAAAAATTACACGAAGACATGCGGCAAAAACATGTTGTGCAATACGACGCAAAACAATCAATTGGTAAACGATACGCGCGGATGGATGAAGCGGGAACACCGTTTTGTTTTGTGATTGATGGCGACACGCTTGAAGACAACACGATTACTGTTCGTGATCGTGACACTGCAAGTCAAGAACGAATAAATATCGATCAAGCTGTTGCGTATCTAGATGACAAACTCAGCCCCGCTTGAAACCAAACTGTGGTTTTATTTTGACAGGGTTGCTGTCGTACTCCCTTGATTGCTGATGGACAACTAAAGCACCCTGTTTAAAGATTTCTGCATGTCTCTTTGACAGGGTGTTTTTTTAAGTTTTCCTACCATTTACTAGCGATAGTGCTCTAGTTTGTGTTAATGTTTTGGCTTGTCCTACGCGTCAATTTTGCAAACAGGTACGCTTGCACGTAGTACATGTGATTCTTACAGCGTTTTTAGTTTTCGCAAACACAGAAAGAATATTGTTATACCGGCTGTACCCATCGAAATCAGTGTAGCAATTGCAATCCCTAGATCGCTCCACATATTACCAAGCACAACCATTCCAGCGAGGCCAAATACAGCAGCACAACCAAAGATGATGAGAACCTGCCTACTGCAACCAAGGAATTGATAGAGCGGACGACACGTATACACTAATGACAAAATGACGTAGTTAATTACATACACGACAAGAGTCCAATACGCCGCTATGTACTCTTCACCGTAGAGCCCTAAAAAAAACTCGCCGCCAACAATCATTACTCCAGCCAATACCACAACAGGAACCGATATCGTTTTGATCCATACGAGTAATAGTTTTTTAACATGAGCAGGGTTTTTTTCGGAGACAGCCCTTGCAAACAACGGAACATACAAATTACCCAATCCTGATGCAATGCCTATAATAAGGATTGCTATTTTTGCTGCAGAACTTAATCTCGCTGCTGCTTCAGCGTCCGCCTGTACCCAACCCAGAATAATGAGTCCGCCGCGGCTAAGTGCAATTGCAAATAATCCAGCCCCTGCAACTGGTAACCCACACTTCACCCATTCCCCAATCGTATGAAGCCTCACCCCTTTTTTAATTTCTTTGGGCTCAATTTTTAAAGATAAATACAAGTGTAAAAATAAGGTAATTGCCATGGCAACACCACAAACACCTGCAGCACCTATTACACCAATTGAGTATCCCTGGACTACTGCAAAAATCAAGAGCACAATGACTGCCAAGGCTCCCGCTCCCAATCCACCTATCGCACTTGATAGTGCTGGTGCATTATGAGCGGAATTTGTAAAACCGAAAAATCTAACCAGAGCATACAATGGCAATAATGCTAGCACTGCTACGAAACTCTCCAAGCGCACCGCAGATTTATCATGAATTGTCGAATGAAAGCCTACTAATACGAGAAAACAAATAAGGGATGCCCCTAGGATTAATAGTGGCGCACTTTTGCGAAAGCCTCTTGAAAGAGCCCAATCGCCATCTATATAACTTTGAGAAAATAATTTCGTCCCAGTGATACCCATTCCAAGTGATGCGAGCACAACTGTGATATTCACTACTGACCGTGCAGCGGAAAACTCACCAAACTCTGCCATGCTCATGAATCGAGCAAGTAATATCCAAAATAATATTCCAACGGCACCGCCTACCATTGACTGCGAAATCAATATGGTTATTTTTTTTAAAGTTGGGAGTGTAAATGCAGAAGTGTGCATACAAAAGCAGTCTAATTTTATCCGATTCGTTGAAATCCGAACTGTGGTTTTATTTTGACAGGTTTGCCGCCAACTTCAAGCAATGGATACGCAAGAAAATTAATTGGCCCTGATTCTGGCATCGGAGTTACGACCAGATCACGTCCATGGCTAAATTCAACACGATTTGCTGGATTGTGTCCAAAGTAATACGTTGAAAGGCTTGTGTATTTATCTGCTTCACTTATATCAATAGGCCACCATTTTCCTTCTGCGAAAAATTCTGCCCAGCAGTGATAACCATTGATTCCACCTTCGTCCCTGCCAGAAGGTACTGCCGCACCAATTGCAAATCTTGCAGGAATACCTGCGGATCGAGAAAGTGCGATGAAGTATGAGTGATAGTCTGTGCAATTTCCTCGAGCGGAATCGCAGGCAAACTCAGCGTCACCATTGCCATACTCGTTCCCGAATTTGGCATACCTCATGGTGTCAATAGTGTGATCATAGAGCGCTCTCGCTTTTACCAAATCACCACCATTTTTATCCACCAATACTTCGGCTGCGATGTCTTTAAATTTTTTCGAATTCGGGACTAACTTCTCAGGGGCAAGATATGCTGCAGGGATGGTTGAATCTGCGTACATCGATTTTTCTTGCCGAAGCACATCGAACTGCAAGAGAATTGGTGAGCCACTGTCTTCAGGTGACAACTCAACAAAGAGTACTTGATTGCCAAAACGATCATCTTTTAATATCTGATGTGTACCTGGTACATCTATGCTAGTCACGTTAATTGTTTGAAAATCATCACTGCTTGGAATTGGAATCCACATGCGTGCATCTTTGTCCATATGTGGCAGTGTTGCTTGATACACGAACGAAAATTTGTCTTCGCCTTCGACAACACCGAGCAACTCACGAGAAGCATCCGTTGCTTCAACGTGTATCCACGTACCATCATCTTGTTGCTCCCACAAGTAGAAAGGTCGACCATTCAATTTATGCACTGTTGTTTCAGTCACCACCATAGACCCAGGATCGCCCGAAAGAAAGAAGTCAACATCGTAGACATTGCCATCTTCACTTGCCAAATCGACACAAGCAAAATGTCTGCGAAGACCAAGGTTCGCAAGGTATTCCATGTGCACACGAACCAACTTGAGTTTCATCTTTTTATCTTCGAAAGTTAGAGGAAAGAAACCATCGTTACTTTCTGACAGCTCTCGAATGTGACGTTCAATACCCGCCTTTATATCGTTCGTCACAACATTAGGAATTGTTTCAAGTGTCGAACATGATGGCGTGTCTTGTATCGAATACGCAAAATTTGAACAAATAAGTGTAGAAAGGACGAGCAATAGTTTCATTTTTAGTTTCCTCTGATAATCCACCAAGCAATCCACATAATAGCAGTGTCAGCAGCAACATGGCAAATCCATCCTGGCCAAATGGAGTTGTATTTGTTGTAGAGCCATCCCCATATAACGCCGCCAAAAAACAAACCAATTGCGCTCAATAATACCAACCAAAGAGATCCGAAATTCCAGAGGATTACGATGTGATGAACTGTGAAAAAGAAAGCGCTCAAAATAATAGCAGGCCAAATGCCAAAGAGTAATTTGAATTTAGAGAATACAAACCAACGCCAAACATACTCCTCCATCAATGAATTGGCTAATGACATTACCGAGGCAAATATTAAAAACTTAGCTGGTGTTGTAATGCCTAATGCATCAATGCTTGCTTTTGCTTCAGGATCAATGAGTGAGTCTTTTGCGAGCCAATATGTTGCAAAGATAATAATCGAAACAGGTAATGACCAAATAAAACCGACCCCAATTGCCTTCTTATTCGTAGGAGACCAACTCATCTTCCCTCGGTCGACAAAAAGTAGCCACGCAACTGGCAACACCACAATCCACAATTTTGCGATAGCCCAAATAATTTTACCTATTTCTATTTCTTGCGTATAGACATTTCGAATTGGTGGCAGATAAAACGAACATGAAACACCAATGAGTGGAGCGGGAAGAATCAAAGCAAGTGCAAGACAGGCTTTTTGCGTTGGATTAAGTTTCGCAAATACTTGAAGCATTTGCGGCACTATACAGTTTTAATTTGCGTTGAAGTATTTGGCTTCTGGATGATGCACAATTATGGCTGATGTAGATTGCTCTGGATCAATTTGCCAATTTTCAGTCAGCTCGCAACCAATACGCTCGGGTTGCAATAGCCTAAACAACTTTTCTTGATGGCTCATATCTGGACAAGCGGGGTATCCGAATGAATAGCGGCTGCCTCGGTATTTTTGTGAAAATAACTCTTTTATATGCGGGCTATCACTGCCACTGATTCCAAGTTCGTCTCGCATCCGCTTATGCCACAATTCGGCAAGTGCTTCAGCACATTCAACTCCCATGCCATGGACAAATAAATATTCTTGATAAGAATCCTCTGCAAAAAGTTTTTCTGTAATTTTACTTATTTCAGAACCCATCGTTACACATGACAACCCAAGAACGTCCCGCTCCCCTGTATCTACTGATTTGAAAAAATCACAAATACAAAGTTTTCTTCTCTTTGCTTGCCGCGGGAAATCAAATCGCTCCAATTCCCTCGCATGATCTTTTGGGTCAAAAACGACCAAGTCATTACCATCACTTGCAACGGGATACCAGCCATACACAACTTTTGGCTGCAAAGCACCCTCGTCACGTAGTGATATTTTTAATCGTTCAAACACTGGGCGAACTTCTTCGTCTAGGTAATGTTCATAATCTCCTATTGACCGATGCCCCTTTTTAAAACTCCATTGACCACGAAAAAGTGCAACTCGATTGATGTATGGATAAATATCTTCAACACCAAGAGACTCGACCACTCTATTTCCCCAAAACGGCGGGGATGGTATTTCAACCATATTTGAGATATTACTCTTTTCACTAGTGATTGACTGGGTAGAACACCCTCGATCAATATCAGTTGATTCCATAGATTTAACTCTTGTTTCAACTGCCTTCCTCTTCGCTAAACGAAGATCGATTTCAGCAGTTAACGAATCTTTTTTTCCCTCTGCTAACGTGTTGCATATACGAAGACCCTCAAAAGCATCTTTGGCATAGTACAGTTGCCCGTTATACACAGAGCGCAAATGTGATTCTGCGTAATGCCTAGAGAGTGGTGCACCACCAAGTATGACTGGAACATCAATGTTCATCTCATTAAGTAATTTTAGATTTTCTTCCATCACCATTACACTCTTCACGAGTAATCCCGACATCCCAATTACATCACTTCCTGTTTCTCTCCACGCTTGCACAATATTTTCTATTGATTGTTTTATTCCAATATTTTGAACAGCCCAACCATTATTACTCAAAATAATATCGACAAGGTTTTTGCCAATATCATGCACATCTCCCCTAACAGTTGCTAGAACAACACGACCTCGAGTGTGCCCCTCTTCTTTTTTTAAGTATGGTTCAAGATGTTTTACTGCCATTTTCATGACTTCAGCAGATTGCAACACAAAAGGCAATTGCATCTGCCCAGATCCAAATAACTCGCCAACAATTTTCATCCCTGCGAGCAAATGATCATTAATGATCTCTATTGGTTTATATTTTTGCATCGCTTCGTCAATGTGTTCAAAAAGCAATTTCTTTTCGCCATCAACAATGTGTGATTGAAGCCATTCCTCAATCGATATATTTCGTTCAACTTCATCATCCCTCACTTCGTCGAGGTCATCAAAAAGCCCAATAAAAACCCGAAGAGGATCGTATGTCTCATCATCTATCTGAACTGGTAAACCAGTTCCACCATGTGAAAAAGCACGGCGGTCGTAGATTACATCTAACGCAACTTGCTTCTTCTCTGGATGGATCCGATTCATTGGTTGAATTTTTGAAGAGTGCATAATTGAAGAGGTAAGACCTGCATCCATCAACTCCCATAAAAGCACTGAATTGAGAACTTGTCTTGCAGCAGGCTTTAAACCAAATGAACAGTTAGATAGTCCACAAGTAATTTGAACATCCGGCCATCTTTTTGAAATCCTACGAACTCCCTCGATAAGCTCTAATGAACTTCGACGGTCACTATCCATCCCTGTTGAAATTGGGAGTACAAGAGGATCAATAAAGATATCTTCTATCGGAATTCCATGTATCTCCGTTGCACGTTCAATCGCGCGAGCAGCAATACTGTATTTGCGAGCCGCACTGCGAGCCATTGCTTCTTCTTCATCCTCATCAATCGTACCTATGACAATTGCAGCACCGTAGATTCTTGCCAAATGACAAAATGAATCGAACTTTTTCTCTCCCTCTTCAAAGTTTGTTGAGTTGATAATTGACTTACCGCCGGCGTGCTTAAGCCCAGCTTCGATCGTCACTAATTGTGTTGAATCTAGCATGATAGGCACATCCACTTGCCGTACAACTTGCTGGACAATCGTCGCCATATCCTTGGCATTATCACGAGCAGTCGTATCAACATTAATATCCAAACAACTTGCACCCTCCCGAACTTGTTGCTTCGCAAGCGAAATCATTTCATCTACATTTTCCTCGCCTAAAAGCCTCTTAAACTTTCGAGAGCCAGATGCATTCATCCGCTCACCAACGATAAAAAGTGATTGTTCCTGCCTATAATTCATAGGTGAATACAAACTTGAGCAGCCCGCTTCCCAGCCAGAAAAATCACGCCGTTTCCTTTGTAAAGTTTGAGAAATATTTGCTAATTTTGAAATGTGTTCAGTAGTTGTCCCACAACAGCCACCAAAAATATCAACTCCAAATTGCTCAACAAATGAACCAACCGTTTCAGCAAGGGAGCTTGGTTGAAGTGGGAACTCCGTTCTTCCTTCAACGAGTATCGGGAGACCAGCATTTGGAACACAGGATATTTTTTGAGGCCAATTGTTAGATAGATGCTCGATATGTTTCGTCATCTCTTTTGGACCTGTTGCACAGTTCAAACCAAGGGAAAATATTGGATAGGATCGCAACGCATTTACGACCGCCCCAATATCACTTCCTAGTAGCATGGTCCCCGAAGTTTCAATGGTTACACTTACCATGATTGGTATTTCTTGTGGAGTTCGACTAGCCTCTTCAAGTACACGGAGGCAAGCATTGATTGCGCACTTCACTTGCAAAAGATCTTGGCATGTTTCGATGAGGAAAGCGTCAGCACCTCCTTCTAGTAATCCCCTTGCAGATTCAGCATAACTTGAGAGCATTGTGTCCCAAGAAACTTGATCTAGAGATATTAATTTAGTGCCTGGCCCCATCGAACCCAACACAAACCGACGATGATCCGCAGTTGTATGAGAATCGCATGCATCTCGTGCAATTTCTGCTGCTTCTTTACATAAAGATCTTGACCACGAAGCGATTTCTTCATTAAATTCGGACAAAACCAGTGGGTTTGCGCCAAAGGTATTTGTTTCAACAGCATCAGATCCTGCAGCAAGAAAAGAGTCGTGAATTGAACGTATGAGTTGGGGTCTCGATCGGACAAGAAGATCGACGCAATTTTCATAGCCCAAATAATCACTTTCAATGGAAAGGTCTTCCTGTTGAAGACGTGAACCCATCGCCCCATCAAGAACGAGTGGTTTCAAATCTACATTTTTGAAAAGTAAAGAACCCATAGATTGATAGAGTGTACCCCACCCCTAACACCACAGGGTAGAATGCAAGTTCATGATTCGTATTATTGCCACCATTCTGTTAGGCCTATTACTTGAACCTGCAGTTCAAGTTACAGATCCAACACCAGAAGATTTGCTTGAAGGAGCGATCAAAGCAATTGGCGGCGAGCATGCCATTGAATCTCTTGAATCGTTCAAACTCCACGGCATGATTCGTTTACCTGACGGGCGCCCTGTGATTGAGGTTGACCTTGCAACATTTACAGGTGGCAAAGTTCTTGCAGTTCAAACATTTGTTGGAATTGGACAAACAAGATTCGGCAGCGATGGCTCCACCTCATGGGAAGAAAATCCAAGCTCTACAAATACACAAGTCTACAAACTGATTGATGACAAAACACTTTCACAAAAAGTTAAACAGTTGAATTGGATTGAATGGCTCACTAAATTACCCATCCAACTTGAAAAGATGAAAGTTCAAGGAGAGACTGAATTTGATGACGAGGCGTGCTGGATCTTACATATTGAGGGTGAAGGCAAGTTCGACAGCGGCGAACAAGCATTCTTCTCTAAAGCAACCAAACGACTGATCGGGAGACAGACCATTGAACACACCAACAATGGTGACGCCATCGTCAATATTTATTTCCGAGATTGGCGTCCTGTTGGAGATTTGCAATTATTCCACACTGTTGTGTTTAATCGTGATGGCATAGAAGTGGCAATAGTTTTCGACACAATCGAAGTAGACAGTGTGGATGAGCGTATTTTTGAATTGCCAAATGCAGTCATCAAGTTGAGAGATAAGAAATGACAACAGCAGTTGAAATACGTGGAGTTTCAAAATCATTCGGAGAAACGAACGCCGTTGTCGACCTTGATCTTAATGTTCCAACTGGATCTCTCTGTGGATTTTTAGGACCAAACGGGGCAGGAAAAAGCACTACCATCCGTATGTTGATGTCTATCATTCATGCTGACAAAGGCTCTGTTCAAGTTTTAGATACAACAGCACTTAAAGCAAAAGACAGAATTGGTTACCTACCTGAAGAGCGTGGCGTGTACCGCAAGATGAAAGTCGGAGGCTTTGTTGAGTACATCGGAAAACTCAAAGGCGTCCGAGGTTCGATACTTCGAAAACGAATCAACGATTGGCTTGAACGGGTTGAGCTGCCAGGTATTCAAAATCGTCGTTGTGAAGAATTGTCGAAAGGTATGCAGCAGAAAGTGCAATTTCTCGCAGCTATTATTCATGAACCTGAGTTAATCATTCTAGATGAACCCTTCGCTGGATTAGATCCAGTCAATGCCAGAGTCATCGGTAAAATCATTAATGAGTTGCATCAGCAGGGTCGTACTATTTTGTTTTCTACCCACGTTTTGCCGCAAGCTGAACAAATATGCGATCGAATCATCATGATCGATCAGGGCAAAAAAGTTCTAGATGGAACAGTCGGTTCTATTCAAGATCAATTTGACCCTCGTGTGATTCGCGTTGAACCTGTTGATCATACCTGTGATCTTTCAAATATTTCAGGTGCGTCGCAAATCGCAAATACATCTAAGGGTAAGCATCTCCTCATGCGCCTTGAAGATAATGCTGAGGCAACAGAAGTTTTAAGGCAGATCGTTCAATCCACTCCCGTTCGTGGAATAGAAATTGTAAAGCCAACACTTGATGAAGTTTTTATCGAACAAGTTGCACGTAGACGTGGACACGAAGCCGCCCTCCAAGTTCGCGAGGAAATGTCACATGCATAAGACACTCGTTGTTGCTTGGAGAGAATTCCGTCACACCGCGATGACAAAAGCATTCCTCATTGGCGCTATCATCATGCCATTACTTATGATGGGTCTTTTTATCATCGTGATGCCTCTCATGATGGAAGCGAACACTACACCATTAACGGGGACTGTTGCAATCATTGCTCCTGTTGATGTGATTGAAGAATTCCAAAGTCGTATCGAATCAAATGAAAATCCAAATGCCCAACTCATCGATCAACTTCCAGATGTTGTTACACAAGACCCACTTGCTTCTGCGATGCTTAACCAACCAATACAAAACAACACAAACATCGTGTTGCAACCTTCCACAGTTGAGAATATTGAAACACTAAAAGATGACGTGCGAGATGGCAAAGTTGCCGCATTAATCGTTGTTCCAGATACATTACTTGGAAAGTTCGCAAGTGATTCAGATGAACAACTCGAAGTCCTTATTCCAAGTAGTTTCTCACCAAACCACACAGACCTCCTCTCTTCTGCTGTGTCAAAGTCAGTCGTTGATGTACGTCTGCGACGATTAGGGCATGAACCTTCTGCGATGCACGCGATGGTCAAAAGACCACGAGTTGCTGCAACAAGACTTGCAAATGACGGCGGAGAAAAAGCTGACAACGAAGCGGCGAGGCGAATCATCCCAATGGCCTTCATGATGTTGTTATGGATTGCAACGTTCACAAGTGGCAACTATCTCTTGACAACGACTATCGAAGAAAAGGGGAATAAGGTCATGGAGGTTTTACTCAGTGCAGTAAGCCCTCTCCAACTCCTAGGCGGAAAAATTCTCGGCCAGGCAGGCGTCAGCCTTATCATGTTATTAATGTATGGCGGCGCTGCGATGGCAGGGCTTGTAACGTTTGCACTACTTGATTTAATCCCAGTCTCACACTTGCTCTACCTTGTTGCTTATTTCACCATGGCGTACTTTATGATCGCTTCTATTATGGCTGCAGTAGGCAGTGCTGTGACCGAATTACGAGACGCACAATCTCTCATCGGGCCGATTATGATTATTCTCATCATCCCTCTTGCTTTGTGGCCAGTTCTCTCTGAGCATCCAAACGGACTCGTTGCAACGATCACTAGTTTTACACCCCCACTTATACCCTTTGTCATGATCCTACGAATTACCGCTTCAACTGAAGCCATCGCTGCTTGGCAAATTCTCTTGAGCATGGCGATTGGTTTTATAGCAGTACTCGGGATGATTTGGGCTTGCGCACGTGTGTTCAGAATTGGAGTCCTCATGCAGGGCAAACCTCCGAGTTTCTTGCAACTTCTCAGGTGGATTAAACAGGGCTAGATTCTGCACGGTGTCTGTGCGACGCCATACATATGGCATCTTCGAGCTAGAAGTCAACTGAGAGAACAACACAAGTGGTTAGTTGTCTTCGCAGTCTTCATCGGTGGTCTAAGTGCCGTATGATGCCCACATGGCTAACAAAATATTTCAATCACCCACAGAAGCACTTGAAGGATTGCTCACAAACGACATGATGGTCGCAGTTGGCGGCTTTGGACTCTGTGGTATCCCAGAGAAACTCATAATTGCCCTGCGAGATAGTGGTGTTACAGGTCTCACGTGTGTATCAAACAACGCAGGTGTTGACGAATGGGGACTCGGGCTTTTACTCCAAACGAAACAAATTAAACGAATGCTCAGCTCGTATGTTGGGGAAAATGCAGAGTTTGAACGCCAATTCATGGCAAAAGAACTTGATATTGAATTTTGCCCACAAGGCACCCTCGCAGAACGGCTTCGTGCAGGTGGGGCTGGCATTCCCGGTTTTTACACAAAAACAGGGGTGGGAACAATTGTGGCAGATGGCAAAGAAACGAGAGATTTTGACGGTGACACCTACGTTCTTGAAAGAGGAATCATCACAGACCTTTCCCTTGTTAAGGCGTGGAAGGCAGACGAATCTGGGAATCTCGTATTCAGAAAAACTGCACGCAATTTCAATCCAATGATCGCTACATGTGGCAAAATGACTGTCGCAGAAGTCGAAGAAGTAGTGCCAATGGGCGATCTTGATCCCGAATCGATCGATACTCCAGGTGTATACGTTGACAGAATCGTCGTTACAACATCAGAAAAACGGATCGAACAGAGAACAGTTACAGCGTAAAACATATATACAGATGAAGTCCGATAGTAGAATTATGCATCAATACGTGAAAACAGGACATATTATTATCGCTTGTGCGTTCAACCCGCTGCTAGATTTAGTCGAATTGAGAATTCAACAAACTCATTATGGAGAAGTATTAGGATTATGAACCCAAAAAACACCTTACGTGCCCTCGCGCTCGCTAGCATTTCAATTGTCTCAGCAGGCTCACTTTCACAACAATCGCATGGTCAAATGGAATTTATGGCTGAAGCGATGCACCCAGAGTTCTTTTCAAGAGATCTTGTTGTATTCTCAGAGGGCTTAAATCTTGATGACACACAGGAAGTCATTGTCGAAGCCATGTTCGATTCCTATTCCGATGACTTTGATTTGGGCTGGGCAGCCACAACAGAACGCCTAAATACAGTTGCTGATGAACTCAAGGAAAAAAAACCTGACAATGAACAGGACACACTCAAGCCAGTGCTTGAAACGCTAGGTGCATGGCTAGAAGAAAAACGTGCACTTGATCAGGGTTTGTTAGAAAATGTCAAAACGATTCTAGTCAGTGAACAACTTGAACTCTGGCCATCCTTTGAACAGAGACTCTACCGAGAAAAACATATAAACAGAGGCCGCATGAGCGGAGAGTCCACTGACTTATTCCAAATAGTCCGCGACACAAATCTTTCTGGCACCGCTGATTCTATGATTTCTCCACAGCTTGAAGAGTACGCAGTTGCACTCAACATCGCAATGCGAAAACGCGATGCGATCCTTCGAGGCAACCCAAAGAAATTATTCGACAATATTCTCAGTGGAGATAGTTCTCAATCTCCAGAACATGTTGAAGCCTTAGTAAAGTCAAGAATTAATGTCCGCGACATCAATGACAGATACATTGAAGTCATTAGCAGTTCACTCAACGCACAGGATGGTAATGATTTCCGAACAAGAGCACTCAACCGTGGCTACCCAAGAATTTTTCGAAAAACTCCAGCCCAACGAATCCTTCGTCAAGCTGCAGAGAATGAAGAATATGAACCAGAGATTCACGCATTAATAATCCAGCTTGAGACTGCGTACCTTGGCGAATTACTTATTCTAAACTACGATTTACTCACGCTTACACGTAAACACGATCCTGAAATCCAGCGTAACCGATCGCTCGCAGGACAAGTGAGAAAAACAGGTGGAACACCCGCAAGATTAGAAGATCCAACCCGTAGTGTTTATAAAGATCGTGAAGCGGTTGGCAAAAGATACATTGAAATGCTCCGTGACATTCTCTCACCAGAGGCCTTCTTAGAATTAGATGGTTCACGAAGATGGGTACCCAGAGAGGAACAATCATACGAAAACCTTTCCAAGCCTGGCAAAGCTCCAAGTGGTCCTACAGGAGAACTTCGTCTTCAGCAAGCACCAAATAAACCTGGGGGGAAATCAAAAGGCAAAGATGATCGCCCCACTATAAAACCAGATGGTTCAGGTTTTGGAAACAGTAAAGGCGACAGAGGTTCTGGACTTTCTGGGGGTTCTTAACTCAACATGGAAAACGGAATCTCGACATCACCAGATCTCCCTGACCCAACGAACATCGAAACGGATGAAGTTCAAGGCACGGAACAACGCTGCACCGAACTAGGCTTGATGTGGGTCGACGAGTCTCCAGAAATTGATGAAGCAATTCCCTCCCTCATAGACGCAGAACTTGCTGTTCGACTTCGCACGATACCAATCGCGCTTGATGAAGGTCAACTCGTCATTGTTATGCTTCAACCTGACGACATTGAAGCCTCAGATGAAGTAGCAACGATCACCGGATACCCTGTCACCCGTGCTGGTGTCACAGATGAAATTTTCTCTGAACTCATGAGAAAATATTTCGGTACGACAGCAGCAAGAATGGCAGAAAGTCTCGGAGGTCAAACTACAGAACACACAGACGATGCATCGCATAACCTCGACACGATCGAAGCAGATGACATCCACAGGATGGCGGAAGAACCAACCCTCATTAACTTGGTGAACCTGATTCTTCTCGAAGCAATTCAATCACGAGCAAGTGATGTGCACATTGAACCTTTTGAGACAGAACTTAAAGTCAAGTATCGCATCGATGGCATATTGATTGAACAACCACCACCACCAAAACATTTGCAACCAGCGTTAACTGGTCGAATCAAAATCATGTCATCTATGAACATCGCAGAACGATATGTCCCACAAGATGGCCACATCGCACTACGTTTTGAAGGTCGAAAAGTTGACATTCGTGTATCTACTGTCCCAACTCTGTACGGCGAATCAGTAGTGATGCGGATATTAGACAAAAGTGCCCTGCCACTTGATCTTGTATCACTTGGCATGGCAGAAGAGATGCGAAATGATATTGATTCTTTAATTGCAAAGCCCCATGGTCTTGTTCTTGTCACAGGACCAACCGGTTCTGGTAAAACAACATCACTCTACGCGGCACTATCAAAATTATATGATCCATCCAAAAAAATCATCACAATTGAAGACCCTGTTGAGTACGAACTCACGGGAATTAACCAAATTCCTGTGAACCCAAAACGAGGTCTCACGTTTGCAACTGGTCTTCGTTCGATTCTTCGTCAAGATCCAGACGTAATTTTTGTGGGTGAAATCCGTGACGCTGAAACCGCAGACATTGCAATTCGTTCTGCGTTAACTGGCCACTTAATTTTTTCAACAATTCACACAAACGATGCAGTTAGTTCTATTGGACGACTCATTGACATGGGTGTAGAACCTTACCTCGTTGCGTCAGTTCTTGAGGGTGTTCTTGCACAACGTCTTGGAAGAAGAATCTGCGACGAATGCAAAGAAGAAGTTTCAATTACTGAAGACCTTTCACACCGACTTTCAAATGAAGAGCAAGAATTACTTGGTGGAAAAATGTGGATTGGCAAAGGATGTGAGAAATGCAATGACACTGGTTCACGTGGTCGAATTGGCTATTTTGAATTGGTTACACTTTCTGGACAATTCCGTTCAGCAGTTTCAGAGAACCTCCCTGCGAGTCAGCTAAACGCACTACTCCCAGATTCCCACACCGATATGCGACGTGATGGCATGATTAAAGTTTCGCAGGGGCTTACGTCAATCTCTGAAGTATTGCGTGCAACGCAAGATGCTGATGAAATGTAGGTACATCAATGCATGATTTTCATTTTGACAGTTTGACAAATAGTGGAGAAGTTCGATCAGGCATTATGAGCGGCATTGATCGTGCTGACATCATTAGGCAATTAGATCGACGTGGTGAAACCGCAACAAAAATTGAAAAAATGAGTGGGCGTAAAAAATTGGCGCGTTCTCATAAGAAACGATCTCGCCGATCGATGTCGCACAACGAAACTGCCACGCTCATTCGAGAACTCGCAACCGCACTTGAAGCTGGTCTTCCGCTCATGCAATCATTAAAAACAATTCGCCAACAAGCAACTCCTGCATCTGGTGAAGTACTTGACCATCTCATTCAAGCTGTTGAAGCTGGCGACCCACTCTATAAGGCTGCAAAAGAATGGGGCAAGCCATTCGATGATCTCATCGTTGGCATGTTGCATGCTGCTGACGCTTCAGGAAATATGAGTGACATTCTCCACCAACTTGCAGATCTTATGGATCGTTCACTTGAACTTCGACGTGAACTTGTTGGTGCAATTATGTACCCTGCAATCATCGCTTGCCTCATTGGTATGAGCGGCATTGTTCTTGTTACTGTTCTTATTCCAAGATTGATCGGACCTCTTGCTGGCGAAATGGAATTGCCTTGGCCAACAAAAGTTGTGATGGGATTTGCCGATTTTATTAAAATTTGGTGGCCTTGGATTCTGGGAACAATCTTTGCAGCCATCGTCGGCTGGAAATCGTGGACAAATTCCACAGAAAACCGACTAAAACTTGATCGCTTTAAACTACGCATCCCCCTACTAGGCCCACTTCTTCGTGATGTTGCCGTCACTCGTTTTACACGAACGCTAGGCACTCTCACTTCCGCCGGCCTGCCAATCCTTGATGGGCTTAGTATTACAAAAGACACACTTGGCAATGCTGCTCTATCAAATGCAATCGAAGATGTACAAGAGGAAGTACGCGCTGGCCGCCCAATCGCAAGCCCGCTCGAAAAATCTGGCTTGTTTCCACCTCTTCTCGTGCAAGTTGTGAACCTTGGTGAACGATCTGGTAAATTAGAAGAAATGCTTTTGCACTCTGCCACTTCCTTCGATCGTCAAGTCAACGCTTCTTTAAAGATGTTTACAAAAGCTTTACCACCAATTTTACTTATTGTCATGGCAGGCTTAGCGAGTTTCGTCCTTGCTGCCATTCTCCTCCCGTTACTTGAAATGCAATCCCTAGTGCGGTAACTCCGTTACACAAATTACCTATGAAAAACAAATCAAAACAACGATCTCGCACCCGCGGCTTTACGCTTCTAGAAATTATTGTCGTCGTCACAATTATCGCAGTCCTAGCAACCCTTATTGCACCAAAACTGCTAAGCCGAGTTGGGCAAGCAAAGCAAACTGCTGCTGCAACAAAAGCAAAAGCAATTGCTGAAAAAATTAAACTTTATCTTCTCGATGAAGGGCTCACCGTCATCGATGACAATTTTGATTTGGAGATCTTGCTTCTTTCACCAGATGATGGTGGAGGTCAACATGGCCCTTACCTAGAAAAATCTGCAGACATAATTGATCCTTGGGGCGTCCCATACGAAATTATTGTTCCCGGAGATGTCAACGCAAGTTTTGACGTCATCAGTTGGGGCGAAGACAAACAACCTGGCGGCGAAGGCGCAGCCTCAGACATCACCCAGTAAGTAATGAACCAATTTCGAGCACATGCCACACAACAACCACAACAAGATCATCGAGGATTCACACTTCTAGAAATGATCATTGTCGTGATTGTCCTTGCTGTCCTCGCATCAATGGCGATTCCTCGGCTTTCTGGTACTCGCCTGCGTGAATACGAACTCAAGGTAGAGCAAGCAGCAGACCTCATCGTCATGTTTGCACACCGCCTTTCAACTTCAACAAAAGCAACGGGGCTTCAATACGATGCTGCTGAACGAAAACTATTCTTACTTACGCTGCAAACTGACAGTGACACAAATGAAAGTTACTGGATTGATGATCCACTCTCACCTCCAGTAACCTTTCCAGAATGGATGGAGGAAGAAGGAGTTGCTATTTTTACAGATGGGGATTTTGCTGACACATCACAGTGGCCACTCACTGCGATGCCCGGAGAAAATAGACCAATTATCGAAATTTCAGTTGAGTGGGAAGATCATTCCTCTCTCATCATGCTCGCTACGCATGCGATGGCGCCAACAATTTGGATTGATGGCGAAGGCACAGAACCACTCACTCCAATTGATCTTGATGCTGCAGGACAATCAAGGGAGGAATGGTAATGTCACGTAGGCAAGGATTTGCACTTATGGATGTAATCATCGGCGCTGCGATTTTAGGAATCGGGCTTGCTGTTGTAATTTCCATGAGCAGCCAATCACTTGCTAGGCAAGTCGAAGGAGAAAAACAAATCACTGCTAGTTGGCTTGCAGATGAACTGCTCACAATGGTACTTGTTGAGGGCCCTGATATCTATGAAAAAGTTCATCCTGCAAGAGGAACCTGTGAACCACCATTCGATGATTTTACGTATGAAATTGAATTAGAAGATGATGGCGAACTATTGCCCGTCCATGCGATTGCGACTATTTCATGGGATGCTGTAGGTGGCAAACATTCTTCTTCCATTGAGACGTACATCGCTAGACAGTTCGGCGAACCTGTCCCCCGAATCCCCGCAGAGCCAGTAGACCGTGAAGCACGCTACTGGGAAGAAATAGAACAGAGAGAGTCAAGATAATGCATCGGCGCGGGTTTACACTTCTTGAACTTCTAGTTGCAGGCGTGATGGCTTCCATTGTGCTTGGTGGCGTAACGATGAGCCTTTCTCAACTTGGATTATCAAAATCTATTAGCAGACAACGACTCGATGCATACTCACGGTGTGACACTGCGCTTCGCACAATTCGCAGAGATATCATTTCTGTTCTCAGAAGAGATGATCTATTTGACACTCGTCTCAAGATTACAGATGATGCAGGAAGATTCGATGGACGAGAAGTTGATCGAGACGAGATTTTACTATTCAATCACTCTCTTCGGGCAAACAAAGAAATTGATTTTAATGGCGAAGGCGTCGAATACGAAACGCAATTTAGAATTGACGATGATGACTCAGGAATCGTGATGTGGAAACGTCGCGATCCCATTCTTGATGACAACCCAGTCGGAGGCGGCATAGCGACTCCACTTGCAAAGGGAATTGTTTCATTGCAACTTGAAGCATACGATGGAGCCTCGTGGATCCCGCAATGGGACTCTGACGAACTTGGTATTCCATACGCGATACGAATCACGATCGCAGCTATTGGAAGCGTTGAAGGTGATGACCTACATCCTCCGTTTATCGAACTACGCACAGTTGTTCCACTTGACCGAATCATGCAACCTGCTGATCTTTACGAAGAAATAGAAGAAGAAGAAGAAGAGGAAACAAGCGGAGAAGGTGGACTCAGCTTAGATGGCGAAGGTGAAGGAACTTCTGTTGGTGGCGGGTCTGACAATACTTCCGCTGGTGATGATAGAGGTGGGGATTCAGGCAGTGGATCAAAAGGCGAAACATTTATTTTTACCGACCCTGATGGTAACCAGCACGAGATTCCATTGCCATGACGAGAATTTCGCAGCGAGGTTCAGTCATTGTCATTGCCCTGTGGGCACTTGCAGTCGCTGCGCTCGTTACATCTTCTATCCAGATATTTGCGTTTAGACAATCACTCCTTGGAATCGAAGTACACGACCGCATCCAAGCACGTTGGGCTGCAAGAGCTGGTATCGAGACATCGATCGCTGCAATGTCAGAGCACACAATCATGCCTGTGCAACAAAATGCATTTGCATTAATCGACGATCTTGAATACGTTTCATCTGGAATTACAGGCACCGCTACTTGGGATATTCGCCACCATGTGGATGGGCAAGATTGGCGGGGACCTATGGATGAGCACAGCAAATTTAACATTAATACAGAAAACTACGGTCTTTTTGTTCAAATCCTTGAAGATACCCTCGCATTCGGCGTCATGGAATCAATCATGGATTGGACAGACGAAGATGATGAGGCAAGAATCCTAGGAGTCGAAAGAGATTATTACTTAAGCCTTGAAACACCCTATGAGCCACGAAATGGTCCACTTCGATCAATAGCGGAAATGGAATTAATAGCAGGTGTAATGCCAGATGACATTCGTGGTGAAGATTGGGATTTGGACTACAGACTCGACACGAATGAAAATGATGGCGGGCAATCTTTACCTTGGGACGAACCCAACGGCATCCTAGAAGGTGGATGGGCAACGATGTTTACCGCTGTATCTAAAGATGGCGGGCCTACCGAGAGCGGAGAACCTAGAATCAATCTCAATAATATTGACCTTGAAACGTTGCAATTAAGACTTGGGTTAGAAGAACCTCAAGCAATGGCACTCGTTTCGCTTGCGGGGAGTGACGATTCTTCACTCGGCAAACTACTGACAAACAATCTCTCGGTTCTTGCACAAGGCATCGAAGGAGTGAAAGATTTGGAAGATGATCAGTTATACCTCATCTTTGCCGAGACTTGTCTGTTTGAACCGCACGAAGCACCTGTGGGAAGGATGAATATCAATACAATCTCTCCAGAATTACTTTACAAATTATTTCCAGATGACTCGACCCTTGTTGAAGAACTCTTATATTTACGAGTGAACAACGCAGGTGGGATCAGTAGCCCGCTAAACTACCGAGATATCCCTGGAATCTCCCCTACCATGGTTGAATACTTATATGAAATTTTTGATACAAAAAGCAATGTTTTTACTATCAGCAGTAAAGGGGTTGCCCCTGCAAGCCACGTAGAACAGGAAATTATTGTCGTAGTTGATCGTTCTACCCTACCGATCACTATTTTAGAGTACAGAGAGCAGTAATTAGTCCGATATGGACTGTAGGAAATAGATACAAAAACCGTGACCAAAGAATCTCCCAATGCAGCAACTACACCAGACCTCATGATGATTGTTCATCATGCTGGGTCTATTTTTAGATGCCTCTTTGTTAACGAAAAAACACAGGCAATCGTAGATGCTATTGAAATCAACAACGAAGACAAATTGGGCTCTCTGATCACCGAAAGAACTCCGGAGACTCTTCTTTCCATCCTCAGTGGATCCGCGACGATTTGCCGAACCTCGCTCCTGCCAGACACCGATGACGTACAACTCCAAGAAGCCCTGCGTCTTCAAGCTGAAGCGAGATTACTTGGTGGCACACCACCCCACCGCAGAGCTGTTGCTGCGATGCAAAGCACGCTAGGAGAATCAAACCGAGTTGGTTTAATCATCGCTTGGCCAGAAGAAACTTCTCATTCTATTCCTAACGTACTCCGAGACGGCGCATTTATCCCTGAAACTGGTGCGATTGCGGCATTGTTCAATGGCTGCAGGCCAGATGAACCAATCGTAGTCGCAGACCAGACTGATGGCTCTGTTTCACTTGCGATCACCTGCCCACAAGGAATTGCGTTCCGATCTACTCGAGAAAACAACGCAACAGTTCCATTATTTCACCAAGGCACAATTCGAGCGGTCAAAGAAACTGCCACGCTCCATAATCACACAGCAGAGTACACCGAAAAACTTGTCCATACGCTCGAAGAGAACATTCTAGCTAACCAATCTGATGAAATACTGGTCATCATTCCAGATGAAATCAAAACTTCAGCAAGTTCACGTCTTGGCAATACCAACCCCGAACAATCATGGTGGAACACGTGGGGGGTTGCCGTGGGCGCTGCGATTGCAACAAATAGCCCACTCTCATCTCTTGCAACGATGCGATTTGAAGCACCAATTTTCAATCCCTCCAAAGTAGAACGTTTTGTCAATTCTATTTCACAAGGAAAAACCGCTTTGCGTCTTGGTATTGCTGCAATCCTTCTCCTTGCCATTGGCCCCGCTTTATTTTCTGGCATTCGCCTTTCTCTGTTGGAATATTTAAATCCAGATATAGAAACTAAATACGAAGCAGTCGTTTCAGCAAGAAAAAAGAACATTGTTTATGCAGAACTCACAAAATCTGCGTGGCCCATGTCCAAATTGATTGCAGATATATTGAACTGCACTCCACAAGGTATTGAAGTCGAATCAATGCGACTTGATGTTGGTGAGCCTGTAACAATCCGAGGCAGAGTCCTTGATGCGGATGGTTACACTGCTGCTGAACTCATTGCAATCATGGAAGAAACGCTTCTTTCATACCACGTCTTTAGAGATATTAAATTTTCTTACGACTCTGCTGGAACGTATGGTGATCGAGATTTCGACATTTCTGCCACTGTGATGAATCCTTTGAAACGACCACGATACACAAAAGAAAATGATTTTGGACTTTGGACCCTTGCCATGCGGCAAAGTGGCATAGCCCCACATGATGGAATTCTAGAAGACGATGAATCTGCTAATCTCTCAGAAGAACCAACATCCATGCTTGGCGCTGCCAACGTCGACTCAACCCCATCTCCAACGACGCCAGCGTATGTCGATGATAATGAATCGCGAGAAGATCGCTCACGGAGACCACGGAGTGATGATAGTGGAAGCGATGCAAATTCAAGAAGCGGAAACCGCTCAGGTGGTACAGTCGCTTCAAGACTGCCTGAACCACTCACTGCAGAACAAATTAATATCATGACACTTGGCGAAGCAAAAATTGCACTAAAAGATGTCTCTCAAGGTCTTTCTAGAGTTGGGTCTGATTCGGATGCAAAAAAACGGCTCAGAGAAGAAATGCGCATGATTCTTGATCGCATGAAAGAAGTGAATCAATAATGGGTCCGCTACAAGAAATGATGGGCCGTATTTCTGCATTCCCTCGCGCGATGCAATGGGCTATTTGGGCTGCCATTGGAACTATTGCATTTCTTTTGTGGGATGCAACAATCGCAGAAGTTGCAGCAGATTGGTCATCACGAGCTGACACAATCGAAATGCAAATCCAAGAAGTTAACAAACCAGCAAGATTGACGTCAACAACGAAGAATGCAATCACAGCTTTTGGCGAAGTCCAACTTCCTCGAGAAAAAGCAGACGGCGCAAGTGGACTAACCAATGCAATCCATGAAATTCTTGGAGCAAATCGTGTTCGCAATGATGACTTTAAACGAACCAAAACAACACGGATGAGGTCAAGCGCTCTACCTGGAATCGCGCAATCCGGTCAACAAATCGAACAAGTTATTGGTGACCTTCATTTTGAAGCGAGACAATCAGACATTTTGAACGTCATCGCAGATTTGGAAAGCAGTCCTTGGATTGATTCCATCTCAAGTGTCCGCCTAACACGGATGGATGGCCGTCTTATTCGAGTGAACCTTTCACTCGAGGCATGGGTCGTCTCAAAGAAACGTGGGAGAAACGCAAGATGATGAGCCTCTCGAAATTTCGAAGCCCAATGAGCTGGAGCATCATTTTCATCGTAGCTATTGGTACGTATGGACTTATCTCTATCTCAGCATCTCTCTCTCCACTGTTTGAGCGATCAGTTGAAACCGTAGATGATTCGCAGACAAGTGCCCTTCTCGACCAACATAAAATGCTCATTACGATGGACGTAGCAAGGTTCGAGGGACGCTCTGCATTTTTTAAACCAGTCCGAAAAGCGCCACCTCCACCCCCACCGCCGCCAACGCCAAAAGTTGACAGTGAACCAAAAGATGTAGGTCCGCCCCCACCACCACCACCTCCATCAAACTATATGGGACCGGAACTCATTGCTATCCTTGGAGATGAGGCGTGGTTTAGAGGGAGCGGAAGTGGAGCTGAAGCAGTGATTCGACTCACGGTGGGAACTGAACAGGATGGGCTCAAAGTAGTCTCAACAACCCTCCCTTCCATGGTTACTGTGGAATACCGGAGGGGTGTCTACGAAATCGACTTATTCGTCTCAGAGGAACCATTCTTTCTTCAGGAAGTCCCCGAACTTCCTGATACCAGTTTCCTCAAACAAATAGATGAAGTTGAAGAAGCGCCAGCCTCTTCATAATTGTCTATTCAAAGCCAATATTGCCGATAAACGTCCGATAGAGTGTTGTAGCACTATGCCAAAATGTACAAAAAAGGTAATATCCCATCCTTCCCTTCGTTCAACTGTTTCGCAACTGCAAAGTAGGCAGTTGCATTCCGAAAAGAACCCGAGAGTGAGTTCAAAGTGATTCAAATTGCCATCGCCATTACCATCGCCTTCTCAGCAGTAGCATTCTCCCAAGATCGCCCTGCCCCGCAAGAAGCGCCAGTGATCGAACTTCCGGAGCCAGTCATCGAAGAGGTTATCGAAATTGAACCTATCGTTGAAGAGGTTATTGAAATTAACGAACCTGAAGTCGATGTCACTTCTGACGAAGTTACAGCCCAACCCGACCCAGAAGTAACAATGGTAGATGGTGGTAACGAAAAAGATGTACCAGTACGTTGGCCACTACTGCGAGAAGTTCCAAACGATTTAGTCATTTTAGGATTTGATGATGTTTCAATCGAAGAAACTTTAGGCTTCATCGCTCAAACAACGGGCAAGGTTGTCATCCCAGTTAGTATTCAAGGGCTGCGGGCAAAGAAAATTACATTACAAAATGTCGAACCTATTCGTCGAAGTGTTGCACTCGACCTTTTGTTCCATGCGTTTCGACTCAATCAAGTTGGGGTTATTGAGCGGGCAGACATAATCGTCATCGGCCCTCTCGATTCAATGTTGAGTGATATCGGTGACATTCCTGTCCTAGGAGTCGAAGAAGATGTGACGAATCGCCAAGATCGCGGCACCCTCGTGATCAAAGTATTCGGCGTTGAAAAAACAGAAGCAGGCGTGATAGGTGACCGAATCAATGAGATGTTTCCTGACTATGGTAGCTTAACCGTTGACCCAATTTCAAACCAAATCGTTTTACTTGGCGACATTGGTTTATGCCAACAAATTCAGCAATTGATTGTACAACTCGATCGTATTTGGCGAAGTGGAAGGCTAAAAACATTTAGACTCAAGCATGCAGACGCATCAGAAATCTCAACCAACATCATGGATATTTTTGAGCAAAGTGGAACTTCAAGTACAAGAGGCAATGCACGAAATAATCAAGCAAACCGAGGGCGAACTTCTACTCCATCAACCACTACAACCGATGAAGTTGAATTACGATTAACCGTCAACATGCAACAAAACTCCGTTACAGTTCAAGCTGAACCAGATGTGATGGAAGAAATTGCGAAGTTGATCACAGATGAATGGGATTTGCCAAGACCTGTTGAAACAAGCAAACTTTATACACTTAAATACAGTGATCCAATTAAAATCCGAAACCTTTTAGAAGAGATTCTCGGCGGTGGTTCAAGTAGCGGAGGCAACGCACGAAGTGGTCAAGCAAACCGAGCAGATGTTACAGAAGCGATCAGCGGCGTCTACCGTTTTGAAGCATATCCTGATAAAAATGCACTCCTCGTATTGTCAAAAACGGAAGAGAGTTTTACATTTCTCGATTCAATCATTGAATCACTTGATGAACCTTCAAATGTTGGATTGCCGCAGATCATTGAATTAAAGCACGCTAACGCCGTCTCGCTCGCTGAAGAAATCAACGCACTGCTCGCCCCATCAGGCGTTGCAGCTATGATTGAACGACCCGATCAGGGACTTTCTGGCGCTGGTTTCGGCGACAGTGCTGCAGGCGATGCAAGTACAGAACAAGGCGGCCAAATGAGTTTTCCATGGCAGAGCGGTGGCGCCTCAAGCGATGATCAATCTCCTGAATCATCCTTGATTGCCAAAATTCGACTCGTCCCAATTATTCGCCAAAATGCTTTGGCTGTCCTTGCACCTCCCGCGTACATGCAAGCAATTGTAGACACAATTAATCAGTTTGATCAACCAACAAGACAAGTAATGATCTCTGCAACAATTGCATCTGTTACACTCACTGACGATCTTGAACTCGGTCTAAGATGGGGATCTGGAACGTTACCAACAGGTGATAATTCTATAAATGTAAACGGCGATTTCGGCGGCACGATCGACGACATCCTTTCAGGTGTATTTTCTGGCGGTGGAGTCTTCACAATTGCCGACAATAGCCTTGGTGCAGTATTAGCAGCACTCAATCAACTCACCAATGTAAGAGTCCTGCAGCAGCCACGTACCTTTACCTCTGACAATCAAGAAGCTATTTTCTTCAATGGTCAAGAGATTCCTGTTCAAACAACGCAAAGCCAATCATCTGGCGTTGTCACAGGTGGCTATGAATATCGTGATGTTGGCGTGCTCCTCAACGTTCGTCCAAGAATTACCACTCACGGCAACGTCGATCTCACAATCAACGTTGAAATTTCAGATGAGGCTGGAAAAAGTACCAACGACAATCCTAAATTTTCAAGAAGACAAGTTCGCAGTCAAATTCTCATCAATGATGGGCAAACCGTTTTGCTTGGCGGACTACTAAAAGAATATGAATCAAAAACAAAACGTAAAATCCCACTCCTTGGTGACATACCTCTGATTGGAGGATTATTCACTTCTGTTGAAGACAACACCGTTCGAGAAGAGTTAATTGTCTTCATTACACCAGTGATTGTTGAAACTACATCAACAAATAATATTCATAATACTTATCTTGAACGACTTCATGAAATTTCACTCCCAATCGATGAACAATTAGAAAATATCGACAAGGGTAATGATTTTCTGAATCAAAGACTTCGTAATCCTGCAGCAGATTACACGCCTGATGCAGAACCTGTACAGTCCGCATTCGATGCAGCCCAACCACTTCAATAATTTTGGAATTATTCTCTTTTGTGCTTTCTCGCTTCTTAGTTGTAGTGGAGCACAAAAAAAACCGGATAAAACTGTAAGCATCGCTTCCAAACAAGAAGCGCTTCGATCACTACGTTCTACTATCAAGCCTGCTACCACTGCAGTTGTGGTCTCGTCAAATGAAATTGATTGGCATGTTGGCAACTTGCCCTGGGATCGATTCACACTTCCAGTAATTTCTCCCGATGGTCTACACGCAGCTGTTCAACTTGGCCCCGCTGTTCCTTCACAAATTCTTAGTGGAACCGATACATCGAGTGTAAACCATACTGTTATCGAATTACATCATATCGATCCAGTTCACGGCGATACTATGGAACCAATCGTAGTGAAACAACAGGGTTTACTTCTTGGTAGAAACGCAAACAACGTTGCATTACTCGTCCAAGCTCCTCGCGGCAGTGCGGGTCGTTGGATTGGTAGAGTTGATTGGGCTACTGGGCAGTTACGTTGGTTGGTCAGTGATGATTCTACGAATGCGTTTCCAGCATTAAATCAACGAGGTGACCTTGCTTGGTCCCGTCAGCCCAAAGGCGATCATCGTTACCACCTTGTTGTAAAAACATCGAATGGTGAACGAACCATTGATGACGGTGACAGTGATTGGCTAGTTCCATCTTTTTCAGATAACAACACTTTATTCGTTTTCCGATTACATGATGGCACACTTTCTTTGGTAGCACTTGACTTACAGGCGAGGGATCCATTACTTACAGCAGCTACGCTGACTTTGATGCAATCGGGTGCAACTCGTGAACAAGCATGGCAAATCGCGACAACAAACCCTGCGAATCCTCTAGGAGCCCTAGCGTTCTACCATCCTGTGCATCACCGAATGACTCTCTGGCAACCGGGAAATGCAATGGAAACGACCTATTTTGTGCAAGACAGCGTCGCTGCAGCGCCAGTCAAAGATGGCTCGTGGATTGTGACAACAAGCGATCGAGTCATTAGGCAACAACTTGGATCTAATGATGGTATCCACCTTCGTGACCTGCTTGCTGTCCCAATTGCAACAACTTCGTCGCAGTGGACGCATTTGATGCTTGTTCCTGACGGCAACCGGCTAGAAGTCCGCGCGATCAACGTTGAGTAATTATTCCAAGGTGGGTGCTGCGGAAATCATGCCCTCGTCTTGAATATACGTTTTTGGTTTATAGAAGTATCCAACGATGACAAACACAATAGCCGTTCCAAGCATCAACCAAGTAAAGAACTCAAAATAAG
>JABHZL010000029.1 GCA_018656645.1 Phycisphaerae bacterium | reverse complement strand
TATATTTGCGAGTGCAAGGCGAGCATCTTTGTCTGTACCATCAACTTCAATTGCTCGCCGCAACAACTTCTCGGCAACATCTACGTTTCCTGCAATGAAATTTGTTTGTGCTTGCGTAACAAGGTGCGGTGAAAGAATGCAAAGTTTTTCTACCTCTTGTAACCAAGGGTCATCCATTTGATACCCCATATCAACTGCTGCATACGGTTCATGAGGCTCGTTATTCATCTTTGCTTTTGCGGTATGCATAAGCGAAGCCGCAGCTTGAATGTTCGTCCCATCTAAAATATCTAACACTTCTAGCCACAATCCTTCGCTTGCAGCGATATGTGCAAGCGCAACAGTTGCGTGATCCGTCTTCGCCCCTTGAAATTTTTCTTTTGCGTTTTCGATTTCTCCACGACCAACGTACAACTCACCGATCCTTGTTTGCAATGGAGCATAAGCAGCATCAAGTTTTTCGGCTTGTTCAAAATACGCAAGCGCTGAAGCACTATCGCCGACTGTAACATCTAAAAGTCCAAGGTAATAGGGCCAACGTGGATTTGTTGGTTCATCGCCAATCGCTTCGATGTAAAACTCCCTTGGCTCAAAACCATTGGCGTGAAGAACCATGCCCTTTTCGCCAGCAGTCTTGGATTGGTCAACTTTCGTTTGCACTGAAGTTGGAATACGTGTTTCTGTTGAGGTGGTTACCAAATCGCCTTCATTGAGCCAATGCGTCACGCGAGTAATCCGATCAAAGGGAGGGTACAACGCCATACCACCGGCAACGATGTCTGAAAATCCATTGCCGTCAAGATCACCAACATCACATGTCACCAAATGAGTTGGACTTTTTGCAATTGTCCTCGGTATAAATTGCATATTCTCTTGTTGTTCCCACCAAACCACGCTGCGGGTCTCTGGGCGATCCCAAAATGCAAATTCTGCAACTGTCACGATGTCTAAATCACCATCGTTATCCATATCTGCAATCGATGGACCATACGCACCGTCCATTTGTCCAATTCGGTGATACGTAAAATCTAAATCACCATTATTCTCTAGCCACTGCACGCCATGGGTAGGAAGTGGGCGGTAATCAACTGCAACAAAGGCGTCGCCGTTTGTCCAAACTACATCGCTGTCGCCATCTTGGTCAAGGTCAGAAACAGTTATTCCTGAACTAGAAAAATCTGCGTCCGCAACGTCGTGCAGAATTGTTGTAGAAAAGTTTCCCTTGCCATCGTTTACAAACGCATAGACCGTTTCCCATTCTTGAGATAACAATGCAAGCACATCAAGGTCACCATCATTATCAATATCAACGATCGGCGCGTGGATTGCACCACTGCGGTCTATCAATTGGTGGGGTGAAAAATTCCACTCTCCATCGTTCTCAAACCACTGTACTTGCCCTTGTGTGTAGCCAAATTGCGCGACAGATAGATCCAAATCGCCATCGCCATCAAGGTCCCCCGCTTGTACATCTGTAACTCGTTGGATCCCAGTTGCAATCAAATGTTTTGTGAATTTTTCATTGCCATCATTCTCAAGAATGATGACCTGTCCCATCTTCGCATCGGTTGGCAAAATAACACCCATTGCGGCAATGAGAACATCAAGATCACCATCCCTGTCAAAATCCACTACTTCAACATGCACTGCCCCAGAAACATCGGAAAGTAGTTCCCTCTCTGCAAACTCTCCTTCAAAAGTTTGCTGAATCCAGCCCACATGTTGCCCAAGGACATCACAAGCAAGCACGTCTTGCAAACCATCTTGATCAAGGTCGACAATTCGAACGTGGGCGATTGTCGGGTGCTCCTCTTTGGAAAAATCATGACCAAGAGGCGAAGATGGGGTCAATTGAATCGAATCCGGTTCAGCAGAAATTGGAGTTTTTTGTTCATCTTTTGAGCAACCTACAACTATATATATGAAAATTGCAAAAAGAAAAAGACGCCACATGCCCCTATCGTACAAAAAACAGCGTTTTCACGTTTGACTTTTGCAGTAAAAAAGGCACGTTTTGGGAGATGTTGCACAATATCGAGTACAATCTCACTTGTCTCGGTAGCCTAGTGCCTAGATCAGTGTTTTTTTCTAGGTGAATGTTCTACCCAGTGGGGTAGATAAAAAAGGTTAGGTTAGAGTTATGAAATTGTATATTGGAAATTTAAGTTGGGGTACTACCACAGAAAATCTTACAGCTCATTTTGAGGAATTCGGCACCGTATCTGATGCAATCGTCATCACAGATCGCCAATCAGGTCGATCACGTGGTTTCGGATTTGTCACTATGGACGATGATGAAGAAGCAAAGAAAGCAATGGCTGAGTGTGACGGTACTGATCTTGATGGTCGTACAATCAAATGCAGCGAAGCTGCACCACGCAAGCAAATGTAATTTGCTGAATATCTTTTGATATTTCTAGAAGAGCCCTAGTGTAACTAGGGCTCTTTTTTATTAGATTTCCACTTCTCTCATCATTTTTCGCAATATACCCAGAAATGTACTTGCTTGAAATAGGACAACTTGGGACGATATTGTTTGATGACTATGTCGGCTGCAAGTCAAGATGTGACACAATTCCTCGACGACGCTTCCACAGGCGACAACGAGGCGATCTCTCGTCTTTGGAAAGAAGTTCATTGCGATGTACACGACATGGCAGAGAATATTTGCAGGCGAGAATTTGCTGGCAATACAATCCAGCCGACTCTTCTCGTCAACGAAGTGTACCTACGTCTGTATGGGGAAAAAGGCATCCAACTTTCTTGGGACAACCGCTCACATTTCTTTGGAAGTATAGCGAGGTCGATGGGGCAAATTTTGGTCGATTATGCTCGGAAACGAAACGCACATTCCCGAGGTGGCGACAAAAAGAAAATTTCAATCGATTTGGTCCCTGGCGAACTTGCATCTCCAGAAACGAATGTCAACGACTTAATAGAACCTCTTCTTTGTGCTCTCGAAAAATTACAAAAAATCAACGACCGAGCAGCGGACGTCGTTCGATTTCGCTATCTTCTTGGGCTAACGCAAACAGTAGTTGCAGATATATTACATGTCACCGATCGCACAGTTCGAACCGATTGGATCTGGGCGAGGGCATGGCTACGGCGAGAGCTCTCGCATGACAATTGACCCAAATAAAATTCGAGAATTACTTGCAGAGATAATAGATACAGACCTATTGGAGCGTGAGGAACGGCTTAAAGAAATTAGAAACGAGTCACAAGAACTATACGATGAAATCCTATCACTTCTCCCCTTCACCAATGGTGACAGAGACGATGTCGAGAAAGATTCGTTCGTAGGCGAAGTCGTAGGACACTTCACAATTAAAGAACGAATTGGTTCTGGTGGCATGGGAAGAGTGTATCTCGCAACCCAAAATAAACCTAATCGCAATGTAGCCTTCAAAATTCTAAGACGTGGTTTGTTCTCAAGGAGTGCAAGTAAACATTTTGAAATTGAATGCTTGTTACTTGGCAGGTTGCATCATGGTGGAATAGCACACATTTATGAAGCAGGGACACACGATTTACATGGCGAACTAGTTCCTTGGATTGCGATGGAATTTATTGAAGACGCTTCTCCTTTGACTTTATATGCAAATGACAAGCATCTTGGTACAAACGAAAAACTAGCTCTTTATAAACAAGTATGCGAAGCGGTTGCAGAAGCACACAGCCGAGGCATTATTCATCGCGATTTAAAACCCGCAAATATTTTAGTGGATACTCATGGCTCGCCAAAGATCATTGACTTCGGTGTAGCAAAAGCAATTGACCCAATAGGCATGCCAACTGCCCTAATTACACAATCAAATGATTTAGTCGGCACGATGCAGTACATGTCACCCGAACAAGCGAGCGGAGGTGATATAGACGTGACAAGCGATGTCTATTCCCTTGGAGTAATTCTGTACGAAATGCTTTCTGGAGAAAGACCATACAACTTACACTCCACGACTATTCCGGGCGCGATTGAGACGATTTCCAAAGCTGAACCATCCCCTATTCGATTAACAAACAAATCAATTCATCGAGATCTCGACACTGTCATCGCGAAAGCCATGGCACACGATCCGAAAAAGAGGTACCGATCGGCAAATGAATTGTGTGACGATATACAACGTGTTCTTTCAGACGAACCAATTTCTGCTCGCAAAGAATCGGCGGTTACGAAATTTTTACGACGAAAAAGACGCACTGCTGCTGCGATTGTGATTGCCTTACCGATTCTTGCAATTGCAACAGGAGCTTCCTTCTATTTTGCCCTCCAAGCGCAATACGAACTCAATCAAAAAACGAAACTCATCGAATTTGCAAAAGAAGCCCTTGCCACTCGCAAAGAAATTATTGTTACGCAACCCGAATATTGGAAAACACATTTTGACTTATCAATGAAACGCGCAGATAATGTTGGCAAGAATGACTTGCCATTACTTATAGAAATGTATGACATGATTTCTGCAGTCGTTGACTCAGAAGAAGCAGAAACAAGTACTCGTATTAAAACAGCCGAACTAATTGGTTTAGACACAGAACGAGGTGCTCTTCTTGCAATAGAACACTCGTCTAGCAAAGGGGAAATCGACTCTGGATCCGAGATAGAAAAAATTGAGAACCTGCGTAAACAATTTAGCAATCCCTCTGATAAATTTATTGCATGTTCATTTCTAGCTCAAGGCAAACTTGAGATACGGTCTGAGAAAAAGAGCGTTAGGGATGTCGGCAGAAAACATATACAAGAAGCGCGAAAAATAAATCGCGAAAAACTTGGATATGATTTTCGTATTGAGTTTAATGTACAAAGGACTATTGCATGGGCAGATATTTTTAGAGAAGGCACAGAAGAATCTATAAAACATGTTTTTGAGATTATTACTCCTGAATTTCTTGAGCAAACAATAAACACCTTTGGTGAATCTCATCCAAATACTCTTTCGACAATAAATCTTATTGGATTAGCACACGAAGAACTTGGGGATTTTGAATCAGCAGTTACAGTACTTCGCCCTGCGGCAAGAGTTGCAGCTGAAAGTTATGGCGTTGGCCATAACTTGACTTGGAGATACTTGAATAATCTTGCAATGGCATTAGTATTAAAGGCGAATTGCAAACACACAAGCATATCTGATTCAATAATAATAAAACAACAAGCCGCCGCCCTATGGTATGAGTGTATTCGCCAGTCCATAATGCACCAAGACGATGGAACTGTAAATTGGTATGGAGACACATTCAGAGATATGCTCCCAGAAATGGCACCATCAAAAGAAGAACTTGAAAACTGGGCAGTATCTATACAGTACAACGGAAAAACGGAATATAAAGATTCGCCAAAATTTGATTTTCGGGCTGCTCTTGTAGATACACATTGATTATTTGCTTAAATAATTAATCTATTTTCTACTACTGGTCAATAAACAATCCAAATCCATAGCCTGCAGGTTCGGGATTTGGTTGAGTTATTTCAGTGGAATTGTTTTTTCGGGGAAGTGAATACGAATCCTCATCGCCACCACCATCGAAAAGAAAACTAAACGATAACGCACCTGTAGATTCATAGTGGTACGTATTACTCCCCGACTCGCCTTGCGCTGGACTTGTGCCGTTGTACGAATCAACCCCGTCAAGATCAAGCAAGTACGCAATCCCCTGCATCGCCGCCGAACCCTGCGTCATTCCTTGTGCTGTATAGGAATCGTTTCCACTTTTATCAAGCAAACAACCTGCGGCAATATCCCACGCAGAACCCTGATCTGCTGCAGTCATCCCCCAGTACGTATCAGCACCAGCATCATCAATGAGCACGCCGAACGCTTGATGCACACCAAAACCTTGCGTGTATCGATTCCCCTTGAAATTATCATCCCCTGAAAAATCCCTGAGAATGCCCAAACCATGATAATAGCCGCCACCCATACTAAATTCTCCAGCTTGGTATTTGTCATCACCAGCAACATCACACAAAATACCAATGCCACCCGCAGCGTACTTGCGGTATCCAAAACCCATACCTTGACTAAATGCACAGTACACTTCTGGCGTGTCATACACCGATGTCTTTGGGCCGTCTGCTTTGTACAACTCGTCTCCACGCTCATCGAAAACAAAACCAAACCCGCGCGGTCCACCAACACCAATTGATAAAAATTCGCCAAGATATTCGTCATCACCTTCGCCAAGATCAAGCACGATGCCAGCGCCATACACGCCTGCACCAATTGACCACTGCGTCCCGCGGTATGAGTCATCGCCTTCTCGATCAATTATCATTCCAATACCAAAACATGCTGCACCTGTGGAGAATGTCCCGCCAACTTTTCCGTATTGGTCATCTCCACTTCGGTCATCAATAATCCAAGTGCCAAATAATCCTGCCGCTGGGCCTTGTGTATCCGTTCCTGTGTAGATGTCATTTCCACCAAGGTCAACAACTTTACGGTTGCCTACGACATAATCATTTGCAAAGTAGGTGTCGTCACCTCCCAAATCAAAAACCTCTGCGATTAAAGTCATGTCGTATGTGTTGTCACCCGTACCGCCAACCACTCGCCAACCGTCCTCGCCCATTTGACCAGCAATAATTGATCCTGTTACGCCGGGCGGCAATGCTTTTCCGAAAAATGGTTGCTTTGTTGTTTCTTCTGGAATTTGAATTGTTGCAACAAGTGCATCAAAATCAACTTTTGTTGAATAGTTAATCACTTCAAGAGCAGACGCTAGTTGTTCGCCCTCGACATAGAATGTCCCATTTGGAATTGCAAGGAACTCCATTACTTGTTCAACCCCCGGACGACCGTCAAAACCTATTTGCTTTTCGCTTGGAGTTGTATCTAACACTTGCATTGCAAACATCGAAATATTGCTCGGCTCGCAGTGCAAAGCCATCAATCTATCTGTGAGGCCACCAGCAAGTTCTGGTAAATGAAACGGAAACTTAAATGCGCCGTGCACATGGCTAAGTTCATGAAAATCCGGTTCAGTGTCTGGTCTTGTTGTTATTATATTTTCAACTTTTGAAACTTCGCCAAGCATTTCTTCTGGAATCATTGAAGACACAAAACAATCTTCTGGTGGAGACCATGTATTTTGAATCGACCGTTGCATACCTATAGTTCCTCCAGAAAGTATTGGGGAGACATTCGCAACAACTGGGTCGTGGTCGGAAGCACAATTGCCACCTCTGCGTGGTCGCAGGATTTCAGAACTTAAAGTAATCCACTTATCATTTAAGTAAATGTAATCTATTTGCGGGCAATCTACACTTCCAGAATATTCATGGAATGTTCCTTCAGTGGAATCGATTGCTGAAATGAACCCTGCATCACTAAAAATATTGAGTGGTTCGCTCCCTATTGTGCAATTTAAGTCGCCCATAATTGCAACAGGCATTTTACCTTCGCTTACTTCCTTCGATTTTTCAATGATTAACTTTGCACTTTCAGTGCGTGCTTGACTTCCACGATGGTCAAAGTGCGTGCTCCACAACAGCATCGTTGGGCTACTTGTTCCAACTTCTCTAACTTTCACCCAAGTTGCCGTTCGCTCAAGTGCAGCGTCCCAGCCCTTTGATAATTCGTCGGGTGTTGGGGATAACCATATTTGTCCATCTTCAAGCCACTCCAATCTAGAAGTATCGATGAGCAAGCCGCTGAACTCCCCTTTTGTGTTTCCACCCCTGTGCTCGCCAATTTTTTTGTACCCAGGCAACTGCGCATCAATGTATTCAAGTTGACCAAGCAGTGCTTCTTGAATTGCAATCGCCCCTGGATTGGCATTACGGATTGTCTCTATTACTAAATCCTTGCGAAACTCCCAACTGTTCTCACCATCGTTTGCAGTTCCATAGCGAATGTTGAATGTCATCAAGTCAACTGGCTTAGCAAATCCAAACTGTGAAGCCGCCACAAGAGTGAATATTAAAATGACTAATTTCATCAATGCAGTGTACTACTTGTATGCATATCACGCCATACATGAGTTGAAGCACTTCCTATCGATATAAAAGTTATGCGCAAGAACCCCACATGTTGATAATCTCAAGTAAATCTACCACATCGACTGACCCACTGTTGTCAAAATCTGCAGGACATTGATTGCATACACCCCACTGATCAATTAAAGCAAGGATATCGCCAACATCAACGGAACCGTTGCCATCAAGATCTGTAACACAACTTGCAACATCTCTAACTGCTCTTACATAGTTGTAAATACGCACATCGTCACCTTGTGGACCAAAGCCATAAGGGTAATCATTTGGGTCCCCAAGTTTAGGATCAGAGCGCTGCGCACCAGCACCATGCACATCAAGCCAATCACCATTTCCATCACACGGTGGCGTGTCCCATGGGGGGCACATATAGCCTAAAGACCTACCAAAGCAAATGTAGACCGCTGAGGGTCCAGCACCTTGCCCTGGTGAAACTTCCGTAAAAGTGGTTGAGGTCCAGAAGTATGACTCATCCGTTGTAACTTCAAAAATTGGGTCGATTGCAGCACTTCGCATTGTTGGATCATCCGCAAGAGGAGCCCGAGTGTAGTCAACAATGGAATGCAATTCTTTTGCGTTTGGCAATCTCCAATCACTATGACCACCGAGTTCTAAAATATTACAATAATGTAAAGCACTTTCCCAGTTCATTTCTTCAACACTGTCACCTTGCATCCACTGCAATCCCGTTGCGTTGTCAGTTACAGTGCCATCACCATTGTCTTGAAATTCATTCGTTCCGTACTCTGTATCACCACGAACACAACGGACGTATCTTGAAAAGAAACCCATGCCTTGAAGTTCTTCCATTGGGTATCCTTTGATTCTACCATCTGCGAAGTTCATGCCAAACGCTGTGGCATCACCATTCATAGTTCCCCAAACATAGATAGTACTTGACCAAAATTGCATGTCGATTGACCTGTCGCCGAAATTAGCTGTTACATTTTCGTAATCAAAATAATTGTCATCCAAGTATGGAATGCCATTTTCTGGAACATCTGAACTTTGACCAATAAACAAAACTATCGAGTAAAGTTCCTTCATTGTTGGAAGCCGCCAATCATTTTGCTCTGCAAGATATAAATTGTTTGCATAAGTTACCGCTTCAGCGTGCGTGTATTGGCTTGTAAAATCAGGAGACTTCTGCCAGATTAACCCAGTGTTTAAATCAGTAATCGTTCCATCACCATTGTCTTGGTAACTAGATTGCACACCTTCATACGAACCATCTTGTCCCCAAAATGGATCACCCTCAGATGGTGCCGATATTTCCTGAGTATTGTCAAAACAAAGCGTTTGCCCAGTGTCTACGATTGAGTATGTTTGCGTAAGTATGGTTGCTGCAATAATAGATGTGTACATATTTAAAGCCTCTCCAACAAATCAAACGTGACATAAGACTTAGGTATTGCAACTAATATTCTGTTGATTGTGACCTTTTTTACAGAGATTATGGGCATGCTCCCCACGCATCAACTATGCCAAGTAGGTCAGTAACATTTACATAGCCATCATTGTTTATGTCGGCATCACAGGCGACACACTCACCCCAAACTTCAATAACTGCAAGCAAGTCTACTACGTTGACTACGTTATCGCCATTGATGTCCCCATTACACTGTATTTCTGGATCTAATATTTCCCACGGATATTTCACCGCTCGCATGATTGAGTCAGGTGTATAGTATTGCCACTCTATCTGGCCAGTTGAGTTAAGTTCCCTAATCTCAGAACCTGGTCCATTTGTCCCGATAGTGTTTCCATTTGGCAATCTGTAAACGCCGCACAAATGGTCTCCGTGAAAATCGTTACTTTCATAAAAGAAAACATAATCACCTGGGACGGGAGCATATGGATTGTTATTACTTATTTCGTATGATCCATCTGGTTGTAATGGAGTTACGAATTCTATTAAATCAGATGATCCGTCATCATTTCCATTATTAAATAATAAAAGGTTGCCTTCTCCAGAAAGTCCATCATCAATCCAGTTTACGCCGTGTACATTCCACAGTACATGAGTTCCAGTTCTTTCATAATTTGAGGGGTTTCCCCATCTATAAAGGAAGTCCCCTGCTGGACCGGCTGCTTCTTCAGTCGTGATTCCATGGTCAATAATAAAAATTTCATCCAAACTGTTTGAACTAAATACAATTTGATCAAGTGTTGGATGGTAATCCAAAGCATTTACATGAATCCAATCACCATTTTGTGGATGTAGAATTCCCTTATTGATGTCAAGTTTCTCTGGGTGCTGCGAAATGATTCCATAGTTTGGAAGTGACGAACTTATGTCTTGGATAATGTGGTCCCACAAGTGCCATTCCCAAACAATTTCACCAGATGTTTGCCCTGTTGGCATTACTTCAAGAATTTGAGTTGGCCAAATTTCACCATTTAGTGATTGCCTGCCTGCGGCGGTTCCTTGCGATTGCGTTTTACGTTCCCAGGCAACCATTAAAACATTTCCATTTGGCATTGCGCAAATATCATGATGTGGCTGATTATTTTGATCTGAAAACGTGAAATCCCAAAGCACATCTCCGTCGTAAGAGAACTTTTGTATACGACCTCCAGCTGCAGCACCATTCATTGGAATACTTCCTTGCGCTTTGCATGGACGGAGCAAGTCACCCCCCTGCAATAAATATGGAGTCGCTGCTATTGTTCCTGCGCCGAACCATTCGTTTAGGAGTTGGCCGTTGTTATCAATAAGCACTGTTCGGTCTGCGTCAGGTCCGTTATTAGCATTGAATAAAGTTACTCCATCATATGGAGCAAATCCTAACAATCCTACTACAAACAAAGATGTAAAAAACATTCTATTTCCTCTATTATTGTGATAGCAAGTACCTGATGTATTAGAACTTAGAGTCTCTATATACATAATGTCCTAATCAATTGCATAAGCAAGTAAATAAGAGTAAAAAGTGTTTATTTTGTTCAAAAGCGCTAAATTTTTGTGCAAACTTGGAAAAGCTGAAACATATGTGCTATGACTGATATATAAAAACTGTTTTCAAAAAATGATTATCCGTTATGGTTGCTGTCAGTAAACGGGTTTATCTCATCAACTACATCTTTATTCAATAGTAGGTTCTACTGTGACCGATGCATTTCGCCATGCATCAAACGAATACAACAACACTGCAACCCAAATCAAACCAAAGACTATTCCTTGCGTGACACCAAATTGTTCGTGAAAGATAAGTGTTGCTAACAATAATTGACCAGATGGAGCAATGTATTGCAAAATGCCCATCGTGGAAAGTTTTACACGGATTGCACCGCTTGCAAACAAAAGTAACGGAACAATAGTAACGAAACCACCAAGAAGCAACCCACCTGTAATAAACCAATCACCTGCAATTATTTCAGCACTTTCTGTTGAAAACAACCACCACTGCAACACAATACATATTGGGAGTGTGAAAGTCATTTCAACTGTCAATCCCTCAATAGAACCAACTCCCATGATCTTCCGCATCAAACCATACATCGCAAATGTGCCAGCAAGTGTCACTGAAATCCATGGAAGTGATCCTTGTGAAATTGTCAAATAAACAACACCAATGAATGCAATTACTACTGCAACCATTTGCAATTTTCTCAACCTCTCTCCTAAAAACAAAAAACCAAATACAACTGTCACAAGCGGGTTAATGTAATATCCAAGACTACTGTCAACAAGACGATCTGTCACGACAGAAATCACATAAACAATCCAATTCACCGAGATAAAAAATGTTGAAGCGAGTAAAAGAAAAAAGAGTTTCTTTTGACGCAACATTTTGTAACATGATGCAATATTTTTTCTAAAGAACAAAATCAGAAGAAGAAGCGGTAACCCAGACATAACCCGCCAGATCACCAACTCAACAACTGGAACTTCTTTGAAAATTTTGAAATAAATCGGAGTTACAAATGCCCACCATAAGTACGAACCGATAGCGAAGAGTGCTCCCGCCGAGGACTTAGAAATCTGACTCAAGCGATCAAGTACCAGAGCGGAAAGAGGAAGATCCAAATCACATCAACAATGTGCCAGTACAAACCACCACATTCAACTGGTGCATAATACTGCTTATTGAAATCACCTCGTTGTAATCGCCACATCAACCAAATGATGACCAACATCCCTACGACCACGTGAATACCATGCAAGCCGGTCATCAAGAAATACAAACCAAAGAATAAATGTGCATTTGCAGGTCGATTCTCATCAGTTTGTGGAACTGCTGGCCGTTCGTAAACTGCCATTCGCTGGGCTTCTGATGCACCTTCCGGTGCAAGACCCGCAGGAGCTGCCATTGCTTCTGGGACTGATGATCGTGGAAGTGATGAGAGGAAAGGTTTTTCTTCCTCAATAACAGGAGCTACCACTACTGCTTCTTCCACTGATTCTTCTTCAGCAACTTCTCCGGCTACTTCTTCACTTGTTGTTTTCGCAATTTGCCAAGTGCGAATGTAAGTAACGATGTCAAGAATGCCAGCTTCTTTCAACATTGGATTGCCGCCTTTTGGAGGCATCTGCAGTTGCAAAACACTGTCCGGTGCATTTGCTGCTCGTCCAACCATCACGAAATCTACAAGCTCGGTATCTGTATGATCAAGAACATAAGCACTGTCATTGAGTGCTACACCCTGCCCTACAACACCTTCACCTGTGACGCCGTGACATGAACGGCATGTTGAATCCCATAGTTTTTTGCCGTTTGCTACATCACCTTGCGCAACAACGGCTGCGCCGCCGCCGCCCTCGCCATCGTGATCGGAAACTTGATAAAAAGCAATATTCGGATACAGATTGTCATGGAATTTATGTTCATATTCCACGGACTTAATAGCCATAAAGATACATGCACACACAAAAGTAATACCCAGTGAAAGCATTGCCATTCGGCGGTTTTCTCTTTGCACAAAAGTAATTGCCATCGCCATGGTCAAACTACTAATCAGAAGAACTGCTGTATTAGCCGCACCATACCGCTCATCAAGGAACTGTTCGCCCCACACAAACAGTGCTGGGTGGTTCGCACGAAAAACAGCGTAGCCACAAAAGAGACCGCCAAAGAGAAGGATCTCTGTTGCAAGAAATAGCCAAATTCCTAATTTCGCGGCATCGTGCTGTTGCGATATATCACGAAAATGGTGCTGTACATTTGGTGCATGGCTATGCGACATAGAAAGGACTCCAATAGATCAGT
>JABHZL010000030.1 GCA_018656645.1 Phycisphaerae bacterium | reverse complement strand
TTCTACGATGTGTTGAGAATTCGTTTTACTTTCCATTGATTTCTACATTACCTTTGCTTACCCTTCACACGTCCTCCGCCGATAGAAAGTTCGCGAGCTGGGCCAAATTGATCAATTTCTTTTGCTTTGAGAATCCATGGGTTGAAGACATCAATGTCTTTCAAGAGTGCACGTATCTCTCTGCGTTCCATATTTAATTTGCTTCGTAGTTGTGCTACTTGATCTGAACCTCGTAAGCCTAATTGCATTGAAGCAACATGTCCAGGAACAAACATTGTCTCGACATCACTTGTGCCAAGTACTTCTGAAAATGCTGCAACCCATCTATCACGAATGACTATATTCGGATGTTCCTTGTAGGCTGGCAAAAGACTTTCGAAACGTCTGTAATCTCTTCCGAGGGTTGTTTCGACTTCAGAGCGGTAACCTTCAGCCTTACTGATTGTGTTGGCAGCAGAACCTGCAACTTCATCTGATTGGAGCATCGTATAAATTGACTGAAGTGCATCAGTTGCAGCACCATCGTCTGATTGATCAACTACTTTTTCATATCCTTGGATCAAAGAAACAAGTTTTGGGTAATCACGACCAGCAGATTCTATGAGGAGTTCATGTGCTTCTGCAGTTGCACGTTCTACTTCTGTTTCAGAGTTAATCTTCGCGCTATCAAATTCGCTATACGATTTCTGAATAAAGAATGGCGGCTCTGGTTCATGTGGCAAAGATACGTCTGCAATTCTAATTCCACAGTCGAGAAGATTTAATTGTTTCTGTGTTTCTAGTTTGATGACATCTCGCAACTGTTCAAGGGATTCATCAAGTAGTTGTTCTAAATTTAAACTACTCACTACATGTACTGCGGCTCTTTCAAGAGATAATCCTACGAGAATATTCCCATAGGTATCAGGTACAGCATCGGCATACTTAACTGGTTCGATAATTTCCCATGTTGCTGCAAGTTCAAGGTGAGCGAGGTCTCCATCGCTAGTAAGTAAAGAACCATCCCGGCCCGGCGACAAGCCATCTTTGGAGCGTGATTTTGAAATACGTTGCTCACGCGAAATGTTTGGATCAAAGCGTGGCATAAACACATTCCCAATAGCAATGAATCGATTTTCAGCTTCAAAAATTTCAAAACCGCCAATTGGTGAAGGCCAACTCAACTGCAATCCGGGCGATAAACCTTCGTCGTCCTTGACAGCGCCAAATACTGTCGCAACCCCAGTTTCTCCCTCATCGATTGTTTTGAAGCCAGAGACAAGATACAGGGCGATAAGCACGAACATGACGAGTTGCAATGCTCGAAAACTCAGTTGTAAAGAGTCCGAGAGAGATCGATGGGCAGTATCCATCGCTTCACGCATATCGGTGCCACTCGCATCTTTATTGATAACAAAACGAGCAGAAGCGGACCGCCTTGGAGTTTCTTGTTGGTTGTTGATTTCTTGGTCGTCCACTACTCAGCCACCTTATGAGAAGTTGCAGGCTGCGGGATGCCATTTTCATCAACCACTGCGTTGAGGTCTAGTAGATGCCAAGGAGCAAGATTTGTTTCAAGAACTAGAGTAGTGTTTTGCGTGAGTGCAATTTCAACAGCATCAAGCCATGAGAGAAAAACTGCAAGTTCTTCGTACTCACCCATTTTTTCTAGATACGTCGCAGCCTGCTTTTCGCCTTCAGCTCGAATGTCCTCTGCCCTTTGGGAAGCGAAAGCTTCGATCTTGTCACGTTTGGCTCTAGCCGCTGCACGAATTGCTTCAGCATCTGCTTTACCTTTAGCACGCAACTGTTCTGCAAGCGTGTCTCTACGAGCTTGCATTCTTTGCAATACAGCAGTCGTCGTCTTAGGTGGCAGGAGCAAGCGATTGATTCCTACAGTCCGTGGAACGATACCACTTGCTTTCAGCGTATCTAAGCGACTAAGAATATCATTCTCTGCTTGGGACAATTCGTTATTGATGCCAGTCAAGTTTTCAAAGGAATAACTACTGAGAACTGAAATTGCATCTCGGAATTGACTGTCAATTGCAAGTTGTGCTGCCTCTACCGAAGAGTAACTGCGATAAAAATTGAGCGGGCCATCGCCCTCTGTATCAATATTCCAAAGTAAGTATGACTTAACAATGATTTGCTGACCGTCCTTCGTTTGAAGCATTTCCAACGGGGATTGTCGCACTTGCGTTCTGGTATCTAATAATGTGACAGCATCAGCGAAGAATGGAAGTCGAAAATGTAAGCCTGGAGTTGAAACAACACTTGTGCTATCCGTTTGTCCAAACCGACTCAAGATGCCAACTTGATGAAATGAGACGGTGAATGTCATGCTGAATAACAGCAAGATGACAAAAATGGCAATGCCTATGCCAATGATAAATATTCGTTTCATTTAATTACCTGCTCCTTGGTCAATATCAATTGACTCACTGAAATTTAATAGTGGATTAATAGTTTGGAGTTCTAAATCTACGTTTACACGGTTAGGATCAATGCCAACAATGTACTTCCGTAACTGAGGAAGGCGACGTGCGAGTACTGCCATGTACGTACGTTGACGGTAAATTTCAGGAGAAGCTTTGTAAGCTGTAATTTGACCGCGAACTTTGCTTGCTCTTGACCATGCGTCGAGCATTTCAACCCATCGGGTAACGTGTGCGTTGTCAATGCGAATAGAAGCTGCTCCATTCCCTTTACGTAGCAAGGTCATCGCTAAAGATTCTTCTGTGTCCATTCTCTTTTTAGCATGTTCAATATCTGCGGAACTCGCACCTGAGGTCCTTAGTGCGTCCCAATCTGATCTTGCATTGTTATATGCTTCGACTGCTTCAATTACAGGTTCCACAAGAGCGCTATCCCCTACTGTGTAGGTTAGAACATTATCTGCCCAACCTTCTGAAGCCGAAATGAGTCGTGATTCTGCTTGGCGTGAAACTGATACACCTTCAAATGTAGAACGGTCGCTGCTTGCTGGTTTCAAGAACGGAAGTGTCAGAGAAACAATTTCTACGCCAGTTTCTAAGGAGTTAAATTTTGATTGCAATGCTTCTTTGACTTCAGCAGTAAAGTTCGCGCGATCGCTACTAATAATTTCATTGAGGGTCTTTGTTTGCAACATCGTCGTGAGAGATTGCTGTGTTATTGCAAGTAAGCCGAGCTCTCTTTTGCTTCGCTGCGTTCGTCGTTCGAGTTGATCAGAACCAAATGTGAGCCAGTCCAATAACCCATCTTTCGCAATTCGGTATTGAAGAACGGCACGAACATCAAGTAGAGCAAGAACATCCTCTGATGTAGCATCGCCTGAGTTTGATGAGCCAGTAACAATGAATGGCTTTGGTTTTGAAACTGCCAATGTATCGAGGTTGTCGCTCCATAGATAGACTGGGCGATCTTCCTTCCATTGAAATGTAAGTGGCAACTCACGAATTCGGCTCACTTCAACTACTTGCGCTGTTTCAAAGGGCCAGGGCAATTTCCACAACAGACCTGGCTCTTGGACATCGCCAACAATTGCACCCTGCCTTAAACGAACAGCTTGTTGTGTTGGCTCAACAATGACCATAGTGTCCACAGCAAGTAAGGCTACGACTGCAAGGGCGATAAGCCAAGAAAATGATCTGAGAAGCAACTGGTAACCCCAAGAACTTGTGATATCAAAACCAAATTGATAATTGATCGCTTCATTAATTGAGCGAACAAAGGAATCTGGTGCTGCAAGAAGACTCAGTGTTTTAGAATCAAAAGCTGGACGAGGAAGTTGCCCAGCGATTCGCGGGCGATAGAGATTGAGTGCAAAATTGATAAGTATTTCAGCAGAAACAGCAATCATAAAGACTGGGATTGCCCAGCAAACCCAGACAAGCACAGCATCGTTGTCAAAGAATCGGAAAACCAAACCGACCGCAATTGCTGAAAGGAGAATGGTATTCCCAACCATCCAAGAGGATCCGCCTCTTAGGTTTGACCAAGTTGGAACTTTTGCCATTCCAGCAACAAAGCGAGAAAAGATAAAACCAGTGAGTGCAAATGCCAAAGAAATTGCAAGTGCCCAGCCTGTCAATGAGGTGAGATATAAACTTGTGCGAAGCGTGTCATCAGGCGACTCTAAAAGTCGAAGGTGCTGGATGAGTACATACCCTGTAAAAGCAAGCAAAAACGCAAGGATTAAACTGACAGATGGCATGACCCATTTGTGAAGTAGTTTTAATCGTTTTGCAGCTGGACGAATGTTTTCACCTTCGCCATCAAACATAGAAGAATTGTCGTCAATTGCAAGTTCAGATTCTTCTAGCGCTTCAAGTCTCTCTAACTTTTGTTGAAAGTAGAGAATGAGTATGCCAACCCAAACCACAACACCGATCCAAACCCATAAAGAAGCAAAAATAAAGGCGGTGTCTCTTGCAAGAAGTCCAAAGATAAGCAAAATTGCCGCTATACCTATTTGTAATAGCAACCCACTCCCCGCTGTCGAGGCTGCTTTCTGGCACGCTTGATGATCTACTCTCATTTTTGCTTAAAATCTTTTTGTTATAGAGGCGAATTGTGGGTTAATTTAAGGTGATTAAGTACGAAATTGGACGCTTTGTGCCACTTTTAGGAAAGGAACTGACATCTCTCAGATATGGAATACGAACCTCTATAGGAATACGTTCGTCATAAGGCGAGAAGATTATCATGAACTGCCCTATCCTGCCCCCTTTTACACCTCTTATTTTGAGATCTCAATGTTCTACCAGACCCTATCAATTGCCCGTAATGCTTTTTTTGAGAGTATTCGACAGCCCGTCCTTCTAGTACTTGTCCTCGCTGGGATGCTCCTGTTGATGCTTTCTAATCCACTTTCTGCATTCACCATGGATGACGATCAAAGAATGCTTCTAGATATCGGATTGGCAACAGTCTTCACCTTTGGGATTTTGATTGCTTCTTTTGTTGCAAGTAACGTCCTTGGAAGAGAAATAGAAAATAAAACAGCCCTTACTGTGGTCTCTAAACCAGTGCCAAGACCAGCATTCGTCATTGGCAAGTTCCTAGGCGTTGGGTTCGCTATTTCAATTTCAATGCTTTTGCTAAGCCTCGTCTTTGTCATGGTGGAGCAACAAGCAGTGCTACAAACGGTACGCACTCCAATCCATGTTCCTGTTGTTGTCTTCGGAACGATTGCATTACTTGTTGGTACTGCTGTTGCTGTGTGGTGTAATTATTTTTATGGTTTTGTTTTTTCAAGTACGTGGCTCTGCGTCACAGTTCCAAGCATGGTTATTGCATACGCACTTGTGTTAAATTTTGGACCAGACTTTTCTTCGCAATCTTTTAGCTTTTCGTTCCGTGTAGAAATTTGGAAAGCGCTTCTTGCAATACAGGTGTCAGTATTAATCTTGGCAAGTATTGCAATTGCACTCTCAACAAGGCTAGGGCAATTAGGCACTCTCTCAATCACCTTTGTCATTTTTTTCGTTGGGATGATGTCAGACGCTTGGTTTGGCTATCCTATTGATCGTATTGAAACTACTTGGCTTGATCGTGCATCTCGCGATGGAAAAGTAGAAATTATTGAACATGTGCGTGTGATGGAAAAAATTAATGGCGACGTTGAGGAAGTCATTACTGAAGTGGAAGAGGTAGTAGCTGGTGTCAGCCTTGACTCATTTGCTGAAGGTTCAGAATATCCAAAGTGGGCTGCGTACAAAGTTGGGTATGCTATTGTTCCAAACTTCCAAGTTCTATGGCTTACGGATGCTCTGACGCAAAACAATGTGATTCCATCAAGTTATTTACTGCGTACAACGGGGTATGGGGCTTTTTATATTATTGCCGCAGTCTCACTTGGAGTGGTTCTCTTTCAACGCAGAGAAGTTGCGTAATCACTCCGAATGTCGCACCAAGCTTCCCAAGCAATTCGGATTACTGGCGCTAACGAGCACAATCTACAACAGGTTTCCATTGACATTCCTCGTGATCAGTTAGTCGTTATACCTGGCGTTTCAGGTTCAGGCAAAAGTTCACTTGCGTTCGACACGATCTTTGCCGAAGGGCAAAGAAAATACATGGAATCGTTAAGTGCGTATGCTCGTCAGTTTCTGAATCAGATGGGCAAGCCAGATGTCGAATCAATTGAGGGTTTGCCACCGACAATTGCTATCGCACAGCGAAGCGGTGGTCACAACCCACGATCAACTGTTGCAACAACTACAGAAATTTATGATTACCTCCGTTTACTGATGGCTAGGTGTGGAACCCCCCACTGTTGGCACGAAACAAAGTCCGGAAGTGTTTGTGGTCAAGTTATAGAATCAACAACCGCAACTAAAATAATTGACTCCATTATTGCAATGGAAGATGGCTGCAAAGTGTTACTTTGCGCCGAAGTTATACGAGGCCGCAAGGGCTTTCACAAAGAGGTGCTTGAAGCATTACGAGCACAAGGCTTTGTCAGGGCAAGAGTCAACGAAAAAGTGATTGATCTTCGAGAAGTACTTCTCAATGAATCAGAAAATCCCTGCGACTTAGGTCGTTACGAAACGCATAATATCGAGGCAGTTGTAGACCGCCTTGTAATCAAATCATCTGATCGAGATCGCATCGCAGATTCTGTAGAGACGGCACTTCGACTTGGCCAAGGCTCTCTCCTTGTGCTCGCTAAGAGAGGAGATTTGTGGGTTGAAACTCGGCTCAGTGAGCGTTTTTCGTGTCCTAAACACCCAAAATGCTCCCTTTCAGAACTCGAACCACGTACTTTTTCATTCAATTCACCATACGGAGCGTGCGGTGCTTGTGATGGGCTTGGGACGGTGCATGAGTTTGATGAAGCACTCGTTATTCCTGACCCTTCTAGGGGCATCACCCATGGCGCGGTGGAGCCTTGGCGTAGGGCTGGGCCTCGGATGAATCGAAGATATGCGAGAAAATTACGTCGCTTCTGTGAAGTAACAGAGATCGATGGAAAAACTCCTTGGTCATCTCTTTGCAGCAAGGATCAAAAGTTACTGCTGCATGGCGGAACTGTTCCATCAAAAGTAAAAGGAAAACGTGGGCTTGCTTTTAAAGGAATTATTCCTGAATTGCAATCAAGATTTAAACAAACTGAATCTGATAATGTTCGAAATCGTCTGCTTGGGTATATGTCAAAAGGTCTTTGTACTGTCTGTGGTGGAAAACGGTTGCGAAAGGAAAGCCTCGCGGTGACCGTCACTTGTATGAAGAAACAGCATTCCATTGCTGACTTAACAACTATGACTATCGCTGATGCGGAAGTAACGCTCAATAACATTGTATTAAGCGATGAACACGCCACAATTGCTAAACCAATTCTTCGTGAAATTGGCAACCGCTTGGAATTTTTGCAATCCGTTGGCTTAGGATATCTTTCTTTAGACAGAAGGAGTTCCACACTCTCGGGTGGAGAAGCACAGCGCATTCGTCTTGCTACGCAAGTTGGTTCCGGACTTGTTGGCGTGTGTTACGTTTTAGATGAGCCAACGATAGGTTTACATGCAAGAGATAATGCCCGACTCATTCGAACACTTCGTCATTTAACTGATATTGGCAATTCTGTGATTGTTGTTGAGCATGACACGTCGATGATCCTTGCAGCTGACCATATTATCGATGTTGGACCAGCTGCTGGCATCCATGGCGGAACCATCGTCGCTCAAGGGTCGCTCAAAACCATTGAAAAGTCTTCTTCTATAACTGGAAAATATCTCACAGGCAAATTAAAAATACAATCTAGAGCTACGCCTAGGCAATTAGACAGCAAACAAGTAATAACCGTAAAAGATGCTACACGTAATAACTTACAACACGTGACCACATCGTTTCCAATTGGTGGTTTGATTTGCGTTACTGGTGTTTCAGGGAGCGGCAAGTCGTCTCTTGTAAATCAAGTGTTGCTTGAAGGCACAAAGCAAACTCTGTTGAATAAACCAATTCCTAGAAACACTTGCAATTCCCTATCAGGAGTAGAACAAATTGATCGCGTAATTCAAGTCGATCAGTCTCCGATTGGAAGAACGCCGAGATCCAACCCTGCAACATACACTGGTGTTTTTGACACGATCCGAACGTTATACACGCTGACTCGTGAAGCGAAGATCAGAGGATACAAACCTGGGCGGTTTAGTTTCAATGTCAAAGGGGGAAGGTGTGAAGCATGTCAAGGGCAAGGCGTAAAAAAAATTGAAATGCATTTTTTACCCGACGCTTTCGTAACATGCGAAGCATGTAACGGGTCAAGGTACAACCAAGAAACATTAGAAGTTCTGTGGAAAGACAAAACAATCGCTGATGTTCTTTCTACTACGATCGAAGATGCTGCACTACTTTTCGAAGCGCACCCACGGATTAGCAACATGGCAAACTGCCTTTGCGATGTCGGGCTTGGGTATCTAACACTTGGACAACCTTCTACAACACTTTCTGGTGGCGAAGCGCAGCGTGTCAAGTTAGCGAGTGAGCTTGGTGGAACACAGCGAAATCACACACTATTTGTGCTCGATGAACCTACGACTGGTTTGCATTACGTGGACATTGAGAAGTTGCTTCATGTTTTACAACGTCTTGTTGATGCTGGAAATACTGTCGTTGTTATCGAGCACAATCTCGATGTGATACGCGCTGCAGATTGGATTGTTGATTTAGGACCCGAAGGTGGCGACGAAGGCGGGGCGATCGTTGTCGAAGGCACAGTGCAACAAGTGATGAAGTGTAAGCAGAGTTACACCGGCATAGAATTGAGAAACAAATCGTAATTTGTAAGAAGTTAGCTACTTCTTGAAAACAAGTACTTTGTTGAACACGTAATTGAAAACGATTCCAATGACAGAAGCGGACAACCCTCCTACTAATCCAGCGAGTGGTATGCCATGTGCATGTTCAACAAACCACGAAGTAATGAAGTAGTTTGCAACTGCGCCAACTGAACAAATCGAAACAAAGCCAAGATACTGAGAAAATATTGAAGTAGAACGAGCATCCCAGAATGCATATTTACGATCCCAGAAAAAGTTCCATGTCATTGCGATCCAAATTGCGATGATCAACGGCGTAACCAATAATGCAAGTATGTACACACCTAATCCACTAACGCCAACAGTTGCAAAAGTGAAGAAACTTACAAACTTTGGGTGTGTGTAGCGAAGCAGTCGGATGACATGTTGCAAATATTCCCATTGCACTTTTAACGTGAGCTTGCTTTCGCCGAGCTGGCGAGTTCGAAAGTGAATTGGAACTTCAACTACATTTTTGCACCCACATTTTACAATCAGTTCTAAACCAATTTTGTACCCAACTGGGTCAAGATCTTTTGCAGCAAGAAAGGTCTTGTGTTGCAATCCAAGAAAACCGCTCATTGAATCTTTGACAGTCGTAAAGGGACGAGCCATGAGTGTGGCTATCTTTGAATTGAGCCAACGAAGGACGCCCCAACCATCTTCAGTGGAGCCGCCGGGCACATACCGAGAGCCAACTGTAAAATCAGCACCAGAAACAAGGGCATTAATCATGGCAGGAATTACACTCGCTGGATGAGAACCATCAGCATCCATGACGATGCAAAAGTCACTGTCTGCTTCTTCGAGACCCCGAATTACTGCTGTTGAAAGGCCTTTCTCATCTCGACGAACTATAAGTCGAACCCAAGATTTATCTGTGGAAGTGATTAGTTCCTCAGTTCCGTCATCTGAGTTGTCATCAACGATGATAAGCTGCAGGTTAGGCAATGATTCTTCTTTAACTTTTTCAACAGCAGCGATCAACGAGGGAAGGCTGTCTACCTCTTCGTAGGTTGGCAAGATGATCGTTACTGTTTCTTGTTGCATGTTCGGAATCAAAATCTTTTATGGGGCGCTCGCTCTGAAGGCGCCTTTACCCCAAGCATGGCTTTCACCATGAAGAGGTCGCTTTTTGTTGTGACCTTAATATTTCGGCTCTCACCTTGGACAAGATGAACAACTTCTCCAAGTTCCTCAACAAGTTGTGCATCGTCAGTCGCTTGCATGCCCTCAATTTGGTTATATGCACGTTTCAGTAAGGTTGGTTCAAAGATTTGCGGGGTTTGTAGTTCCCATAATCCTGTCCTATCGAGAGTTTGTTCCACTTCAAAAGCATCCACAGTTGCTTTTCCCGCTCCTCCAAAAATGGCATCTGCAATGTCGTCCTCATCCCCGATTGTTTTTTTAGCAGTCTTGGTTCGCTTAACCGTACCCGAAATAGGAGTTGCTGCAGCAACGGCATCTAGCTCTTTCGCTGCAAGAAGAATAGTCTCGAAGAGCGTGTTGGATAGTGCTGGCCTCGCACCATCATGGACAGCAATTCGATCAATCTCATCTTCGACTACTGCAATCCCCTGTTTTACAGAATCACAACGCGTATCGCCACCTTTTACGATAAGAACACCATGAAAAGAAAGAGCAGGTCCAAACCGCTCTTTAAAACTATCAAAACTTTGAGAGGGACCAACAACGATAATTTGGGCAATTTCTTCCCTTTTCGTGAAAAACTCAACTGTACGGATTAATAACGGTCTTCCCCCGAGATCTTCTGCCAATTTATCTTTCTCGCCATATCTCGTGGATTTCCCTGCGGCTGGAATAATGACTGCAATCTTCATATCTGCATCATACACCGTGAGACCCAAAAAGCGTACTAGGCAGGCTTTATTGAACTTAAAAGAGTATTTTGCACATCTGCAATACCGAAGATGGGACTCGAACCCATACTCCCTAAACGGGAACCGGATTTTGAATCCGGCGCGTCTGCCAATTCCGCCACTTCGGCAAGTGAACAAGGGAGATTCTACCAACGATATTGCGTGTATTGTGTAAGAAAAGTCGCGTTATTTCTATTGCATTGAAGCATTTTCGTCGTATGATAGATGTTGAAGTTCGCCAAGTTGGCGATGTATACAGTGTTGTATACAGATGAGAGAAAGATACAAGGAGCAAAAAATGTCTACCCTTCGCACGATCTGTACAGGTATCGCTACTTTTGGCATGTTTGCCGGGATTGCGAATGCTGCGCCACTTGCTAAAAAATTAACCAAAAATACCTCGATGCGAATTGGCGCACCCAATCAGGGTGCGGCTAACCGTGGTGGCGGAATTACAATGTGCGATCCTGCAGATGTCCTCGTTTCTGAAAGCGTTGACATGGTGTCAGTTACTCCCGGCAATTCAGTGAATTGCTTTGGTGGAAGCGGCACACCTGAACACAGTTACGGCAGAAGCCATGATCTCTCACTCGGCGAGACAGCTGGTTTACCTTGGGAAATCAAATGTATTCACTTCTCACTTGCACAAAACTCACTTGCTGGCATCGCGACAGTAAATGTATATATTGATCAAGATGGCGTTGCAGGTCCTACCGCAGATGGGAGTGATCTGTGGCTGATCGGTTCGGTTGAAAAACCAATCCCAGAAACCTCCACTCCTGTAACGATTACTGCAACCCCAGTAACCCCCTACCCCCTCAATGCAGACGCATTGATTTTTATTGAAATCGTGATCCCCGAGTCTTTCCCAGGAACACATGAATTTGGCAGCAATGCAGCTGGTGAAAATTCTATAAGTTGGCTACGAACCACAAACGCCGAATGTGGAATTGGCGATTGGACAAATCCAGCAGCACTTGGTTTTCCGAACATGCATATTGTTGAAGCAATCGAAGTTGGTGAAGCAACAATTGCTGATCCATGTGACAGTGCACTTGATTTATGCCCAGCAGATATCGATGGCAATGGCGTAGTTGACGTTGACGACCTTTTGATCGTCAT
>JABHZL010000099.1 GCA_018656645.1 Phycisphaerae bacterium | reverse complement strand
TTGTGAGATACGTATAGACCATATATCCCCCAGTAGTATGAATGATGCCTTTTGGTTTTCCTGTTGAACCACTCGTGTACAACAAAAAGAGCATGTCTTCAGCATCCATTTGTTCACACTGACAATCTTCATCTTGCGTATCAGTCAAGTCATGCCACCATGCATCTCTTCCATCAACCCAAGTGATATCGTTATTACAACGTTTTAGTACAACAACTGTCTCAATCAAACTTGTGAGTTCTGCCGCAGCGTCAACATTATCTTTTAACGGAACAACTTTTCCTCTTCGCCACGAACCGTCACACGTAATGATAACTGAACTTTTTGCATCTTCTACGCGATCAGCAATTGCTTGGGATGAAAATCCGCCAAAAATAACTGAGTGCGGAGCACCAATTCGAGCACACGCAAGCGTTGCAATGGCAAGCTCTGGAACCATGCCCATATAAATTGTGACAACGTCACCTTTCTTTACTCCCTTTTCCTTCAGCGCGTTTGCAAAGCGACAAACTTCTGCATGTAAGTCGAAATAAGAGAGTTTGCGAATTTCTGGTCCACCTGTTTCATAAGGTTCGCCTTCCCAAATGATCGCGATATCATCACCATGACCCATTGCAATTGGTCTGTCAATGCAATTGTGGCAAATATTAGTTTTGCCGCCAGCGAACCATGTTGCATCTGGAAAGTCACCATCTAATACAGTGTCCCAACGTTCAAACCAATCAAGTTCATCCGCAACCAATCCCCAAAAACCATCTGGATCTTGTAGTGATTTTTCATGCATCTCCTTGTACTCTTCCATCGAGCCAATGTATGCACCGTTTATTCTGCTGTCAAAATTTTCGGGAGGATCAAACGTTCGGGTTTCATGAAGGACAGATTCAATGTTGCTGTTTTGGGACATGACAAATCTCCATATTTCCCACCCATGATACGCTTCTACCGGCGTTTACGCCCTTTGCCTTTACGGCCGTGTTTTGATTTTTTATGGTTGCCCCTACCCTCTTTAAGTATTTGACCTTTTTTGCGACTTTTTTCTTTTTTGTGATGCCGCACTGGTTCTGGATCTGGTTCAAGATCGTCTAGCGTCCGACTTGGCATTTCAGTTACTCGCAATTCCATCTGCCTTGTTGGTAAATCAATAGCAGTAATTTGTACAACAACTCGGTCACCTACAGAAAGCACTTCGCCCGAACGCTGAGCAACTATTCTTCCCGTCCCTTCCATCTTGACCCACTTGTCATTTCTTTTCGTTTCTCGTTTGATCATGTCAAACTTTGCCAATCCCTCAACGAGAAATCTTTCTAGTGAAACGAACATTCCCATTCCAGAGAAACCAGTAATAATTGCATCAAACTCGTTACCGAGGTGATGTTCATATAGAAATTGCATCACAAGGAATGTGCGAAGTGACCGCTCCGCTTGCTCTGCATTTCGTTCTGTGGAAGAACAGTGGTTTCCCATTTCAATTAAACTTCCCTCGTCAAGAACGCGTGTGTCATCCCTCAGGTGCCCAAGCAGCGCGCGGCGATTTTTTCCTCCCCCAATAGATTTTCCGTTATCTGTGTGATAGAGATACGCTTCAAGTGCTCTGTGCACAAGCAAATCTGGATAGCGACGGATTGGACTTGTAAAGTGAAGGTAGTGTTCACTTGCAAGCGCAAAATGACCAACCTCAACTGGGCTGTACGTTGCTTGAGAAAGTGTTCGCAACACCGCAAAATGCACCGCACGAGACGCTGTTCCTTCTGCAGTAATATTGAGAAGTTTTTGCAAATCCGCTCTTGTTGGCTCTTCAGAAATTCCAACACCCACAGAACGAGCAAACAACCGAAGTTCTTCGATGTCACCAAATTTGGGTTCAGGGTGAATTCGTCGAAGTGCTGGTACTTCAATACCATGAAATGTTCTTGCAACTGCTTCATTCGCTTCCACCATGAACATTTCAATAATTCTGTGCGTAAATGCATCATCTTCCGGATGCGCGTCGATCACATGACCATCATCATCAAATTCAAGTTCTACTTCTGGAAGTTGTAATTCGATCATGCCATCGCGCCTGCGGCGAGCAAGCAATTTTTTAGCGAGTGTGTTAGCAAGAGTAAGCGTTTCCACTAATTCTGGTGTGTAGGCTCCGCCGGTTACAGAGTTTTTTCTTGCTTCTTTTTCATCACCATCAATGAGTGCTTGCGCTTCTAAGTAAGTTAATCTTTTTGCAGAACAAATCACGCTGTTTCGAAGACGATGCGAAACAACTTTCCCTTTATTATTAAAACGAATAAAAACAGATTTTGCCCACCTGCGAACGCCTTCCTGTAATGAACAAACACCATTTGATAATACTTCTGGCAACATCGGAACAACGTGGCGAGGAAGGTACACACTGTTTCCTCGGTCAATTGCAGTTTGGTCAAGAGAACTTCCGGGGGTGACGAAACTTGCTACATCTGCAATGTGCACACCAAGTTCCCACTCGCCTGTTTCTGGATCAACCATAATGTTAATCGCATCATCAAAATCTTTTGCGTTTGGTGGGTCAATGGTGAAAATAAATGTTTCAGTTAGATCTTCCCTACCAGCATCTGAACCCTCTTCAAAAATTGAGGCGGATTTTCGTGCTTCTTCTTTCGTCTTATCATCAAAATCTTCTGCAAGTCCAAACGCAAGTATTACTGCTTGCGTTTCAACATCGGGGCGACCCGATTCGCCAAGAACTCGAGTAATTACACCTTCGCCGTAATAATCTTTTTCTGGAAAATGCAGCATTTCAAAAACTATTTTGTCGCCAGCTTTTGCATTCTTTGCACTTGGATCACGAATAATGATTGGGTCATGCAGTTCTCTACCATCTGGCTGCGCAAACCACGTGTTACCACGCTTAAATAAAGAACCTACAAAGTCACCTCGTCCACGCTTCAAAACCTCGGTGATTCTTCCGGCGGGACCTCTGCCCTTCCAGTGATTATTTTTGGAAATAACAACGCTAACTTTGTCACCAGATACCGCATCACCAGAAGCACCGGATGCAATGTACACATCTCCCTCTCGAAAAAGTTGGTCTGGTGTGACAAATCCAAAACCTCGCTTATTTGACCGATACACACCAGTAATTTCATCAGTAAGTGCGGGTAAACGAACACAATCGTCGTTCCCTATTTCGATTAAGCCTTCTTTTACCGCTCGTTTAATCGCATCATCAAACGCCGACCTATCTTCAGAATCAACGCGAAGATCGCGCGCAATAACTTTTGCAAACACAGGTCGATAGGAAGTGTGTTTCAAATGGTCGAGTATTCGGTTTGAAAATCGTAGGGGCATGGCGTAAATGCTATCAGTATTTGGATTGGGACTTATGATTTTGGAAAGAAGATCTCAGCCAAACTAATCAGTCTTTTTAGGAGAAGTAGAGCCTTTTTTCGTTTCACTCTTCTTTTTTGTATCCGTTTTTTTGTCTTTTGGTTTTGACGACTCTTTGTCAGCTTTTGCAGCTTTCTTGTATGAATCACTGCGATAATCGGTTTCATAGAAACCACTTCCCTTAAACATCACCGCGGAACCGGTACCGATAAGCCTTTTGAGTTTCAGCTTCGCACACTGCGGGCATTTCTTTTTTACAGATGCAGACATTTGTTGAAAAAGTTCAAATGTGTGCCCACAACTGTCGCATCTGTAGTCATACGTTGGCATGATTAACCGCCGACAGATACTTTTGCTGGTTGAAGAACGATATCACCTAACCGAAACCCTGTTTGCATCAAGGAAACAACATGGTCGGTTTCAACACCTTCTACTTCTTGGCGCATCATTGCTTCATGCATTTGAGGATCAAACGCATCGCCTGTTTCTGGTGCAATTGTTGAAACGCCACACTCAGAAAGTCCCTTCATAAGTTCATCGAGTGCCATTTGGAATCCTTGAACTACTGCAGCGTCTCCACCATGAGCAATTGCTAAATTCATTTGCTCAACCGAGGGGAGAATTGAACGAACAACCCTAACCATTCCGCTTTCCACAGCACGCGCTTCGTTTTCAATTGAACGACGTTGGTAGTTTTTAAAATCAGCGAGTGCTCGCAATTTTGCTTCATTCGCCTCGTGCAATTCAAGGCGTAATTGATCTTCTGCGCAGAGTTGCGGTTCTTCGGTAGCAGCTTCTTCTGTGGGCAGCTCAGTCTCTTGCATATCAACTTGTTCCTCGGGGTGTTCAGTCATCATCTGTTAATCCTTAATTCAAGATCTACCTGTCACTGCGTCTTTCAGTTTGTCCCAAAATGAGCCGCCAGATTCATTGGCATCATGTACTGGAATGTGTTCTGTGTCTGCATATTCTGTCAGTAGTGTTCGTTGTTCATCGCTTAATTTTTCTGGCACAACAAGTCGCACAATTGCTACCAAATCGCCGCGCTTACCTGTCCGTAGACTTGGAAGACCCGCAGCTTCAATTCTAAAAATTTCATTCGTTTGTGTGCCTGATGGAATATCGAGTTCATGTTCACCATCAAGAGATTCGACGGCAATTGTTGCGCCAAGTGCAAGTTGCGTAAACGCAACAGGGACAACCTTAATGAGGTGATCTCCCTCGCGTTCAAACCGCTCATCTTCTGGAATGCGAACGATGACGTGCAGATCGCCGTTTACACCTGATCCGTCTGGTGAAATTTCCGGTGAGGGTGGTTCGCCCTCTCCGCCTACGCGTACTGCTTGACCATTATGGATCCCGGCGGGGACTCGTACACGTAATTTTCGGTGCACAGGTGTTCGGCCTTGACCGCGACAATCTTCACATTTTTCAGTGATAACTGTTCCTCTACCTCGACACGCTGGGCACGCCGAAACCATTCTGAACATGCCTCCAAGTCCAGCTTGTGCAACCTTGCCCTGCCCGCCACAAGTTGTACAAGTTGCAGGAGATGTGCCAGGTTTTGCACCACTTCCAGTACAAGTTTTGCACACATCGACACGGTCGAATTCAACATCGCACTCTGTGCCCGTGAGAACATCGTCAAAAGATATTTGCACTTCTGTTTCTAAATCGTAACCACGACGTTGACGAGGTCGACCACCACCAAAACCGCCACCGCCTCGACCACCAAGAATATCGTTGAACATCGAAAAAATATCTTCAACATTCATGTTATTAAAGTCATGTCCTGCGTGTCCGCGTCCTCGTAACCCTTCGTGACCATACTGATCGTATGTTCGCCGTTTGTTTTCATCAGACAACACTTCATACGCTTCGGCAGCTTCTTTGAAATTGCGTTCGGCTTCCTCATCGCCTGGGTTTCGGTCTGGATGGTATTTCATCGCAAGCCGGCGGTAAGCGCGTTTGATCTCATCACCGTTAGCGGTGCGAGTAACTGTGAGTATTTCGTAATAGTCGCGTGTAACTGTCATAAAAATTGAGTGGACGCTGCTTGTTAAAGCAGCGTCCAACTCCAAATATCATTAGCAAATAGCATTCTCGATTGGATCGTCGTCATCGTTCAGATCAGTGATCACAACATTTGTTGTCAGCATCAAACCTGAAACCGAAGCAGCATTTTGTATTGCCGTTCGAACAACAAGTGCGGGATCGATAATACCGGCATTGATCAAATCTTCATAGTCACGAGTCATTGCATTAAAACCAAACCCAGCTTTGCCTTCTTTGATTTTTTCAACAACTACATCGCCGTCGCTGCCGCCGTTAGATGCGATCAATGCTGCTGGTGCTTCAAGTGCAGACACAAGAATATCAAACCCTAACTTTGCATCACCCTTTGCATTTTTGCGTGCTTTTTCAACAGCTTCAATTGCGCGAATGTACGAAACGCCACCGCCAACAACATAGCCTTCTTTTGCAGCAGCGCGTGTTGCAGCAAGTGCGTCATCGACGCGGTCTTTGCGTTCTTTCATTTCTATTTCACTGCCACCGCCAACTTGGATTACAGCAACACCGCCGGTAAGTTTTGCAAGACGCTCTTGCAGCTTTTCTTTATCATAATCACTCGTTGATCGCTCGATTTGTGCATTGATTTGACCAATCCGAGCGTCGATGTCTTTTTTCTTTCCAGCACCGCGTACGATTGTTGTTCCATCTTTTGTCACAACAATTCGTTTTGCAGAACCAAGTTCATTAAGTTCAACATCTTCAAGATTTCTACCAAGATCTTCTGAGAAGAAGGTAGCACCTGTCAACGCAGCGATATCACCGAGCATCGCCTTACGGCGGTCGCCGAATCCAGGTGCTTTTACTGCACATATTTTCAATGATCCTCGAAGCCGGTTAATAACCAACGCTGCGAGTGCTTCGTTCTCAATATCTTCAGCAATCAAAAGCAAAGGCTTGCTCGAAGCAGCAATTTTGTTCAACAGTGGAAGCAAATCTGCTAGGTTCGAAATCTTCTTTTCGTAGATCAGAATGTCGCTATCTTCAAGAATACACTCAGATGTTTTTGGATCAGTCATGAAGTATGGACTAAGAAAACCTTTGTCAAAAGCCATGCCTTCTACATATTCGATTGTGGTCTGAGCTGTTTGGCCCTCTTCAACTTCAACAACACCTTCTCCACCAACCTTGTCAATTGCTTCGGCGATGATGCTGCCAATTGAATCGTCGTGATTTGCGGAAACTGTTGCGACTTTTTTCAGATCTTCGTGACCCTTGCACTTTTTGGACATCTCATCAACTGCACTCGTTGCTGCTTTTGCTGCTGCCATAATGCCACGTTGAACAATGACCGGGTTTGCACCAACTGCGACATGCCTAAGTCCATTTCTAAAAATAGACTCTGCTAAAACGGTCGCACTTGTCGTTCCGTCACCAGCGACATCTGCTGTTTTCTTTGCAACTTGGTGCAACATTTTTGCGCCCATGTTTTCAAATTGATCAGGAAGATCAATTTCCTTTGCAACCGATACCCCGTCTTTCGTTACAGATGGTCCGCCGTACGATTTTTGTACAACGACATTGCGTCCCGCAGGACCCAGTGTAAGGCCAACCGCTTTCGTCATTTTTTCAATGCCGGCAAGAAACTCCTCGTGCGCGGCTGTATCAAATTTCATTTGTTTAGCTGTCATAATGTTCTCTTCTTTGTAAGAGGTGTAATTAGTTTTGGATCAAACCCAATAAATCGCTTTCGCGAACGATGAGGTGTGTTGTGCCTTTGATTTCAATTTCTGTACCGGAGTATTTTCCAAATACAACCGTGTCACCCTTTTTCACTGACATTGAAGCACGTTCGCCGCTGTCAAGCAGTTTGCCAGGTCCAGTCGCTACAACTTTTCCTTGCATTGGTTTTTCGGTTGCTGATTCGGGTAGAAAAATACCTGATGCTGTTTTAGTTTCTCTTTCAAGTGGTTGAATTAAAATTCTGTCTTCTAGTGGTTTTACTGCCATGATGGCCTCCATAATTTTGTATTAGTTGATTAGTTTTCGATTAAAAGCCCATGCCCGGCATGCCGCCCATTCCTGGCATACCACCCATACCGCCCATGCCACCCATGCCGCCCATTGGATCCATTCCGCCGCCAGCTGGCATTGGCTCTTCTTCTTGGGGTTGGCTTGTGATAATGCAATCGGTTGACAACATCATGCACGCAACGGACGCTGCGTTTTGTAACGCACAACGATCTACTTTCGCAGGGGTCATGACGCCATCTGCAAGAAGGTCACCGTATTCAAGCGTCAATGCATTGAATCCATGGCTTCCTTTTTGCTCTGTTACTTTTGCAACGACAACCGTGCCCTTTGCACCAGCGTTATCTGCAATTGTTCTAAGTGGTACCACAAGTGCATCAGCAATTGTATCTACACCAGTTTTTTCGTCACCCTTGGCGGCCTTACGCGCTTTTTCGAGTGAAGGTATAGAACGGATAAAACTCACGCCACCACCGGGAACTACACCTTCGTCGATTGCAGCACGTGTTGCGTGCAGTGCATCTTCTACGCGAGCCTTGCGTTCCTTCAACTCTGCTTCAGTTGCAGCGCCAACGTTAATTTGCGCTATGCCTCCAGCAAGTTTGGCTAGTCGTTCTTGTAATTTTTCACAATCGTAATCTGAAGTGCTATTTGAAATTTCATCACGAATTCGTGCAATTCTGCTTTGAATGTCGGATGTTGTTCCAGCACCTTCCATGACGATCGTTGTGTTGTTTGTTACTTCGACTTTCTTCGCCTGACCAAGTTGGCCAAGGCTCAGTTTTTCGATATCCAAACCAAGATCTTTCATGATTGCTTCGCCACCAGTAAGAACTGCGATGTCTTCGAGCATTGCTTTTCGACGATCGCCATATCCTGGGGCTTTCACAGCAACAACTTGCAAAACACCGCGAAGTTTATTGATCACGAGTGTAGAAAGCGCTTCACCCGTGATATCTTCTGCAATGATGAGCAGCGGACGTTTTGATTCCATTACTTTTTCAAGAAGCGGAACAATTTGTTTTGCCGAATCAAGTTTATCTTCGTAAATCAGGACGAGGGGTTTAGAAAGCGTCACTGTCATGTTGTCCATATCAGTAACAAAGTTTGGACTGAGGAAACCTCGATCAAACTGCATGCCTTCGACAACATCAACTGTCGTATCAAGACTCTTGCCTTCTTCAACTGTAATTACGCCATCTTTTCCAACTTTGGAAAAAGCGTTTGCCATAATCTTGCCCACTTCAGGATCGTTGTTTGCAGAGATTGTTGCGACAGCTTCAATGTTATTTTCAACCGATGTTGACATACCCCGAATTGATTCGGTAACAGTTTCTGTTGCCCTACGAATGCCGCGAACCAATGCGTTTGCATCTGCTCCAGCAGCAAGGTGCCTAAGTCCACTTTTAAAGATGGCTTCGGCAAGAACTGTTGCAGTCGTTGTGCCATCACCGGCATCATCAGAAGTTTTTGAAGCAACTTCTTTCACAAGCTGAGCACCTTGGTTTTCTATTTTGTCGCGAAGTTCAATTTCTTCAGCAACAGTCACGCCATCTTTGGTGACAGTTGGTCCACCCCAAGATTTGTCCAATACAGCATTTCTGCCGCGTGGTCCAAGGGTTGACTTGACTGCGGAGGCGAGTTTTTCAACGCCTTGCAACATCTTTTTTCGAGCTTCGACATCAAAGACCAAATCTTTTGCGGCCATGGGTTTGTCTCCTTTGGTTCTTTTCGCCATTTTTAGGCGAAAAGACCTCTTCCTAATCAATCACCGCAGGCACATTGCACCACAGCACCATGTAATAGGTACAAATGGTGCGCCAAAAAGTAGCCCAACCCTCCCCTTCGATGGCACTTAACTCCACATTTTTGCTATTGAAGCCACAAACACTGCCATGCTGGCAGATTTCAATGAATTATCGCCATGGGTCAGCTTTTGGGCTTGAGAAGTTGCCCAAGAGATGGCGGAGGTGAACAGAGGGCAGATCGGATCCAAAGCGTGTTGCGAATGAGATAGATGAGCCCAACAACGATCAAGGTGATACTCAAAACCATAATGATCATGCCAAGAGTTGCTAGATTGGAATCGTGGGAAGAAATTAAAATAAAGATCCTCCCTATGGCTGCAAAAAGCAGCGCAGCAAGGAGATCATTCATTCGTTGGCGGCTTCCTTGGGCAAGGCGAAATTCGCGAGAACGTTGCCCAAGCCTAGGCACCAACCTGCGAAGACCAGTAAATGCAATTCCAAGTGAAATTAATGGAAGTATCGAATCAAATAAAAGCGTTAAGACAGCACTCCTGTCAACTCCACCAAGAACGACCCAACGAGATGCGCCCATTAAGATGGCGAAGGAAAGCAATCCTAAACCGGTTAGAGCAATGCCCAATTTACAACCTTGAATCAAACCACGGCGACACATTCGCATAATCGGTGTTAAACAAATAAACGCAAGGCCAGCAAGTGCTGATGAAACACATAGCCAAATAGGATCATTAAGAGTGCGAATAACGCTTGGAATTGGCAAAGATGAGGGTGATTTACTCAACAAAACCAAAACTGCACACGAAACAGAAAGAAAAAGAAATACAGATACTCCAACAAGTGCATTGCCAGTTGCAAAGGGGTTCTCAATTGGTGGAAGGCGTCTTGATGCAGGGTCAACTGAATCGATTATTGTTAAGCGAATCGGTTCCCCGCACTCTGGGCAATTACTATCAGCGGAAAGTGATTTGAGGTCATACCCGCACCTAGCACAAGATAGTTGGCGGTTCACAACCATATTCCGTAACTGGTTGGCGATTGGTGATTCTTGATTTAATTGCATGTTTCGGTGTATCTCTTGTTGGGCTGCACCTGATGGCTGTATACTCGTAATTCTATAGTGGTCAAAACACAACACAAATTACAGGAATTGCAACGCAATATTGCATCAGTGTACATGGGAAACGCTGGTGCTATAGACAGGTTGATCGTATCTCTTCTTGCAAGAGGACATATTTTGATCGAAGACGTCCCTGGAGTTGGAAAGACTGTTTTGGCAAGTGCAATGGCGAAGTCAATCGATTGTTCGTTTGCGCGAATTCAATGCACGCCGGATTTGCTCCCGAGTGACATCACAGGGATCAGTATGTTTGATCGAACAAGTTCAGAATTTTCTTTTCGAGCTGGTCCCATCTTTAACAACATCATTGTTGCAGACGAAATCAATCGTACGACACCAAGAACGCAATCTGCGTTACTTGAAGCTATGAGTGAAGCAGTGGTTAGTGTAGACGGTGAGAGCCGATCTTTACCTGCCCCCTTTATGGTAATCGCAACTCAAAATCCTTATGAATTTGAGGGAACGTACTTTCTTCCTGAAAATCAACTTGATCGTTTTTTGATGCGAATTAATCTGGGATATCCATCTCCAGAAGACGAACAACGCGTCATACGGAAACAGCCTGCAAGAACAAGTTTACAAACTTTAAAAACAGTGATGACTAGCGAAGAGGTTGTTGCGATACAACAACACGTTGACGAAATAAAAATCAATGATGATCTTGTTGACTACATAATTGCAATTGCAAGTGCGACAAGACAGGCCGAAGACTTGCAAGTTGGCGTGAGCCCCCGTGGTGCACTCGCTCTTGCGCAGGCTGCGCGTGCAACCGCTTTGCTTGAAGATCGAGACTATTGCATTCCTGAAGATGTTGTTTCCAATGTGCTGGCCGTTTGTGCACACAGAGTAGTTAGTCGCACATACATGCACGATGGGGATACAACTGCGACACGTCGCATTATGCAACAAGTTCTTGAAACAGTTCCAAGCCCAGCTTAGTAACTGTAACCCCGCAGACCGTTTTCTCCTTTGAATGAGTAACACCAAGGTGCCATTCATCTACGCTGACAGACTGCGCGGGCGATATGTTTGGCACCGCGCCAATTTACGGATCAATTACACCTATATCTGGAAAGTTGCGGTAATAATCATCATAATCAAGGCCATACCCTACGACAAATTCGTCTTCAATATCAAACCCGACATACGTACATGGCACGGACATGGCAGATGGTAGTTTTTTTCGCAATAACACACATGTATCAACTGATTTTGGATTAAGAGTTTCTAGTTTCGATTGAATACGAGTGAGTGTTTTACCAGAATCCAATATGTCGTCAACGAGAAGCACATGCTTTCCGGTGACATCGGGCAATTTGCCAACAACTGGGTCTTGCGTACTTGATGTTGTTTTTCCAACGTAACTACTTGCAGTCATGAGTTGAATACGTATTTTCATAGGCAAATTTCGCATCAGATCCGCCACAAAAATAATACTACCAGTCATCACAGCAACAAGGACCAATTCGCCCTCTTCGTCCTTCTCGTCAATACCACGTGTAATTTCTTCTGCTAGTGATCGAACTCTGTCAGAAATTGCGCCTCTTGCAATGAGTATTCGTTCTATATCTCTGATCATGTTAATTTCCTTGTAGCCATTGAACGGCAATTGTTGCAAAACCCAATAAACTTGTAAATGCGACAGCATCGGTCACCATCACTAAAAATATAGCAGATGCTTGGGCGGGATCGGCGCCAACACGTCGCATGATTAGCGGAATAAGTGCCCCCGTGAGTGTGCCTGCTGACATAGAAACAAGCATTGCAAGGGCAACGACAACGCCCATTCGAGTAGCTAAAACAGAATCACCGAAAAGTTGTAAGAAAAGTGCTGCAGCACCGCCGAGTACCGCGCCGCTGATCACACCGACCAGTAATTCCCTACGAATGAGTGGCCAGATACGATCGCGGCGCACTTCATCAAGCACAATGCCGCGTAAAGTAACCGCAAGAGCTTGGTGCCCTGCGTTTCCAGAAAGTGCAGCAATGAATGGCATAAAAACTGCTAACAGTGCAACCTCTGCGATAAGTGACTCAAAATGAAAAACAACAAAAGTCGCGGGCAACATCATGAATGCGGAAACGATGAGCCACGGCATTCTTCCTTTTAGTTTTTCACCAATGCCAGAATAAACCGCCTCGCCAGCCCCTGCACCTACTGTTTTCTGAACGTCTTCAGTTTGTTCTTCTTCGATGATGTCAATAACATCATCTACAGTAATAATTCCAAGCAATCGCTGGGATGGATCAACTACTGGCAACATTTCGTATCCATATCTATCAAATTCTCTTGCTACTTCTTCTCTATCTGTGTCGCTATGTACTGCAGCAACTTTGAGGGACATCACGTCTCCTACTTGTGCGTTTGAAAGCGCGATCAACAATGTTTGTAAACTAATAATTCCAACGAGATGGTCTTGCGAATTGGTGACGGGGAGATCCAACACGTGCTCTGGTAGTTCACGTTCTCGTAAGAGATCAATGACTTGCGTAATCGTCATTGTTTCATCAAGTGAAACAAAGTCGGTAGTCATAATGCCCGCCGCTGACTCTTCTTCGTAATCACTGAGCTGACGCAGAAGACGAGCGTCGCGAACTGGCATCGCTCCGTAAATTGGTTCAACGTATGGATCATCTACAGATCGAATAATGCTGACAGCATCGTCAGGTGCCATCAAGGAAAGAAGCGTTGCGGAATATGTCGCACGATCATCATCGATGAGATCTTCAACGATGGTGACAGCAAGAGGAGTTTCCATTTCGGCGAGTGCATCAGACGCGGATTGATCTTCCATCAACTCAATGACTTCTGCCGCTTCAAGATCATCGAGATCTTCAAGCGTGTCCGCTGCATCCGCTGCTTTCTGCTTTGTTACTGCCGTTGCGAGCGCAGAAACATCGATCGTATGCGCCATCAAATCTGCGACACGCTCATCCTCCGGAGAAACTGTATTTCCCACCTCTACAAGCGTTTCATCAATGCTATTGTCTAAACGCTCGTCATCCATATTATCCATTATACGGGTCTAGTTGTTCTGGCTTCCGCGGCGAGGACGAACACCAGTACGAGTGCCTTCGCCGGTTGGCTCATCTTCGTCTGTTTCAAAACGTGGCAATTTTTCAGCGGATAGTTTACGGCCTGTAAAATCATCTAAGACGATCTTCACCGCTTCCGCTGGATCGTCCACAATATGAAATAAATCTAAGTCTTCTTCACTGATGGTTTCGAACATGCCAACCAATCGAGTTCTCATCCATTCAACAAGGCTTGTCCAGTAATTAGAACCCACCAACACGACTGGGAATGGCTTGATCTTCAAAGTTTGCATCAAGGTGAGTGATTCAAAAAATTCATCTAGCGTTCCAAATCCACCCGGATAAATGATGAATCCCCTCGCATACTTCACAAACATTACTTTACGTATGAAAAAATAACGAAAATCAAGTTCGACTGTCTGATATGGATTAGCGTCCTGTTCCTGAGGAAGGGAGATGTTTAACCCGACAGAAACGCCGTTTGCACCTATTGCACCGCGATTTGCCGCCTCCATAATGCCCGGTCCCCCTCCCGTAATCACTGCAAATCCTGCTTCTACAAGCAATTTTCCACATTCTTGCGCTGATTTGTAATATTCATTTTCTTCTGGAAGCCTAGCAGAGCCAAACACTGAAACTGCTGGTGGAAGTTTGCAAAGGGTATCAATCGCATCAACGAATTCGCCTGTAATTCGAAGCACTCTCCAGGATTCAGAGGCAAGGCTAGTATCTGGCATTTTTTAAAAATCCAACTTATTTCCATAAACCCATATATTACAACAGTTTACACGTGCCAGCTTGTAATAAAACTCGATTTATGGTAGAATGACACGGCTATGGCTACCGCAAAGAAAACAACAAAAAAACGTACTACGAAAAAGGCATCTAAAGCGAAAGAGAAGCCCATCAAAACCTTCTCATCGGCTGTTGCCTACCTCCTTGAACAAACTGATTATGAAAGATTGCGAGTTGTTCAATACGATGAGGAGACCTTTAAGCTCGATCGAATGCGAGAAATCCTCGAAGAGCTTGGAAATCCCCAAGATCAAGTGCCAATGGTGCATGTTGCCGGAACAGTTGGCAAGGGGTCTACGATCGAAATGCTCACTTCAATGCTTCGTGGCAATGGATATGCCGTTGGTAAATATACTTCCCCACACCTCATCGATATTCGAGAAAGAATTGTCGTCAATGATGAAATGATCTGCGAAGATGAATTCACAGAGATTGTTGCCGAAGTAGTTGCTGCTGCCAAAAAACGAAACCTCACACCAACCTTCTTTGAATTAATTACCGCAGTTTCATTCAAGTACTTCGCTGAAAAGGCGGTTGACATTGCAGTCATCGAAACTGGCATTGGCGGGAGACTTGATTCAACCAATGTCATTAACCCAATCCTTACGCTTATAACCCAAATCGATCTTGACCATACGCACATTTTGGGTGAAACACCTGAAGAAATTGCCAAGGAAAAAGCGGGTATTTTCAAAAAGTCAACACCAGCAATCAGCTGTCAGCAAGAAGAAAGTGTTGTAAATGTTTTACGATCATCTGCAGAAGAAACACTGTGTGATCTTGAACTTGTTGGAGATGAAATTGAATTTAGTTTGCGCTTTGTCACAAGCAACCAAGGTGTACCGCAAAATAGAATTTGTATTATCACTGAAGAAACGCAGTTTATGCACACGCCTGTTCCGCTAAAAGGCGCACACCAAGCACGAAACTGCGGCCTTGCACTTGCTGCAATTTGCAAACTTAAAACACTTGGATTTACATTTGAAGATGCCGCCCTCTACGAAAGTCTTGGGAACTCGTCCATCGATGGACGTATGGAACTTGCCTGGGATAAACCAAAAATTCTCGTCGATGGTGCACACAATCCATCGTCACTGCAATCACTCATAAAGTGTATTGGCGCGCATGTCCCTTACGATTCTATGGTCTGTGTTTTTGGCTGCTGTGCAGACAAAGATGTCAACGGCATGCTCCGCGAACTCTCGCTAGGTGCTGATAAAATCATCTTTACAAAATCTCACGACAACCCTCGTGCAGCAGAACCGCGAATTCTTCAACGACAATTTGCAGAAATTAGTGGAAAGATGACTCAGGTTGCAAATACACTTGGTGAAGCTCTTGAAATTGCCGCTAGGGCAACAAGCCGCGACGACTTAATCTGTGTCACTGGCAGTTTTTACCTTGTAGGAGATGCAAAGAAACATCTAACCGAGTTGGCAAAAAAACGATAACCATAATCCACGCCTAAAACTCCTAGGAAAGGCGCCGCTAAGGTATCCTGCACGATTCATGTCTTGCACACCAACAACACAAAACGAACATCGCTACTGTGCTTCTCTTGCTGGCTCAATAGAATTGAAGTGGCAGAGCGATTGGGACGCTGCAAACATCAATGTGGTTGGCAATCCAAACGATGTTGGTTTTGATTTATCAAAACCAAAGTTTTATTGCCTTGATATGTTCCCATATCCAAGCGGCGCTGGTCTGCATGTTGGGCATCCCGTTGGCTACATCGGTAGTGATATTCTTTCTCGATTCAAGAGAATGCAAGGATTCAATGTCCTTCACCCAATGGGATGGGACGCGTTTGGTTTACCTGCTGAGCAATACGCCATCGAAACTGGAGTGCACCCTGCAACAACAACTCGGAGTGCAATTGATACATTCCGGGAACAATTAAAAAGAATTGGGTTTAGTTACGACTGGTCTCGTGAATTCGCAACCATCGATCCAGATTATTACAAATGGACGCAGTGGATCTGGCTTAAGGCATACGATTCATGGTTTGATGAAGAAAACCAAAAAGCAAAACCGATCAGCGAACTTATTTCCGGTCTTGAGCAAGAAACTATTTGTTGCGGTGACACACCTTGGAAAAACCTTAGCCAAACACAACAAGATGTTTTTGTAGATTCAAAGAGGCTTGCCTATCTTGGAGAATACATTGTAAATTGGTGCCCAAAACTCGGCACTGTTCTTGCCAATGAAGAAGTTGTTGATGGTAGAAGTGAACGTGGAAGTCATCCTGTTGTGCGGCGATCAATGCGGCAATGGATGTTCCGAATTACGGCCTATGCAGACCGTTTGTTGTATGACCTCAAAGGTCTTGATTGGCCAGAGTCAACTTTGCGAATGCAAAAGGACTGGATTGGCAGAAGCGAAGGTGCTGACATTGATTTTTCTCTTGATGCAAGTGATGAAATCATTCGTGTGTATACAACTAGACCAGACACAATTTTTGGTGCAACATTTATGGTTCTCGCTCCAGAACACCCATTTGTAGAAAGTATTAAAACACCAAATGTTCTGACATACGTTGAAGAAGCGAGAAACCGTTCTGATGTTGATCGCATGGCAGATTCAAAAGAAAAAACTGGTGTTAACACAGGGATGTTCGCAATCAATCCAGCAAACGGAACAAAGATTCCTATTTGGATTGCTGACTATGTACTTATGGGCTATGGTCACGGCGCAATCATGGCAGTCCCTGCACACGATGATCGCGATCATGCGTTTGCAACAGCACACTCCATCCAGATTATTGAAGTTGTGCAACCGCAGGAACTGTGCGATGGTTGTTTTTCTGGGGAAGGCATCGCGATAAATTCTTCAAGTGAAGTTGTTTCAATAGACGGACAACAAACGATCGACGCAAAAGAAACGATTATCGATTGGCTAAAAACTTCTGGGTTCGGCTCCGGAAAAGTGAATTACCGGCTACGTGATTGGCTCTTTTCACGACAGCGATATTGGGGTGAACCTTTTCCAATTGTATTTGATGAAGCGGGTAAACATTATCCAATCAGTGAAGCATCGCTTCCAGTCGAACTCCCAACGATTGAAGATTACACACCGCCTGTTTCAGATGAACCGCAACCGCTCCTTGCAAAAGCAGAATCGTGGGTACATACAACTGCGGGTGAAGCGGGTGTTGACCCTTCTATTCTTTCACCCGAAACACCTGTTCGTAGAGAAGTAAACACAATGCCCGGATGGGCGGGCTCGTGCTGGTATGAGTTGCGATATTGCAGCCCATCGTGCGACTCTCGTTTTGTTGATAGAGATGCCGAATCGTATTGGATGGGCAACGGTGTTGATATGTACATTGGTGGAGCCGAACATGCTGTTCGCCACTTGTTTTACACACGTTTTTGGCAAAAAATGTTGTTCGACCTTGGTGAAGTTTCATCCAATGAACCATTTAAAACTCTATTCCACCAAGGCTTGCTCACAAGCTTCGCGTTCCAGCGAAGTGATAAAACACTTGTTCCAACAACAGATGTTGAAGAACAAGATAACAAATTCATTGAAAAAAATACTGGCGAAGAAGTAACGCAAATTATCGCAAAGATGAGCAAATCTTTAAAAAATGTTGTAAACCCAGATGATGTTATTGCTGAGTACGGCGCAGACACGCTTCGTTTATACGAAATGTACATGGGGCCTCTTGAAGCATCGGCACCTTGGAACACAAATGACATTGTAGGCGCGCACCGTTTTTTACAACGCGTCTGGCGTCTTGGAATAGAAGAAGAAAGTGGAAATCTTCGTTCTTGTCTCGGTGCAGAAACAAACGAAGATGTTGAGCGAGCGTTACATAAAACTATCGCCAAAGTAACGGGCGATATTCCTGAGCTTGCATACAACACTGCAATCGCTTCAATGATTGAGTTTGTCAACACTGCAACCAACGAAGGGTGCATTACTACAAATCAACTTGATCAATTCGTTCGTATCCTTTCCCCTTTCGCGCCACACATTTCCCAAGAACTTTATGCAAGGCTTGGAGAAGAGGGGTTCGTTTGCGCATCGCAGTGGCCAGTTTTCGACGAAGCCATGCTCACATCAAGCACCGTAGAACTTCCTGTGCAAATCATGGGGAAAGTTCGTGGGAAAATCACTATTCCCGCAGAGGCGAACGCTGAAGAAATTGAGCAATCTGCATTGCAAGACGAACGAATTAAAGAATGCCTTGAAGGCCTTACTGTACGTAAGATTATCGTTGTCCCCGGAAAAATAATTAATATAGTTGCAAACTAATGATGACAAATACAACACACACCGTTGAATTCACTCCCGCTTCTCCAGACACTCCTTGGCAACTTGAAAATCCGCTGCCTACTGATATCCGCGCAGTTGTAAACACAACCGATCAACCAACTGTTGAATCGGTTGGCGATGCACTTGCAACGTATATCGGCGAGGCAATTGAAGCTGAAGAAATTGAAACACAAGACAGCGATATGCTTTGGGCAATGCGTATTCGACTCGTAGGCTTGCCAACAGATATGGTTGTTTGGGCGGAGAAACTTAATGATGCAAGTCGTGAGGCATCTGGTATTCAAGATGGTTGGATCATTGCCATGCAAACCGTTTTGCACTCCAGCGATCCACTCATACATTTCTCAAACATTATGCGTCTTTTTTCTGGAGCAGATCTTGGTGTTGAAAGTGTTTGTGATCTAGCAACAGGAAGATGGTTTCCAAGGCAAATCCTTGATAAATTATTTGTTCACGATACAACCCAACCACCCGAAGAAGTGTTGTGGATCACCAGAGTTGTCGAAGCCCCAGAAGGTGGTGACCCAGAAGAAATGTGGGCGTGGATCACTACACATGGTTTGGCAAGGTGCGGTAGAGTCGAATTGGAAATGCTCGGCGTTCCTGCAATTTTGACTTCTGAAGCTGCCCACGTTGTTGATGGACTTGCCGCGCTGACTCTTGAAACGCCGCTCCCACCCGTTGGGCAAGCAATGTCGCTTGGTCCAGGCATTCTTGTTTCGCTTCTAGAGTGTGGCACCGCAGTTAACATGTTGCAGAAAGAAATGCCCGGCTCTGAAAGCCGATCTGTTCCTTCTGTTGCAATCACTTCCCCAGATGGTGTGTCTGTATTCCCAGAAGAAGCGCTTGAAGCACTTCGTACTGGTGATACTGCTGTTTCTAAAACTTCCCGTTTTACAAAACGGCAAGCAACCCTTGCAAGAAGCGAGTGGAAGATGCTCCTCGATGCAGCCGAACAAATTGGTGAAAGCGATCACGCCGCGTGCATGGTCCAGGTTCCTTGGACAAACACAGAAGATGATGATTCACTTAGTGAGTACCTTTGGTTCCGAATCACAAAAGTTGAAACACCAAACATTATTGGCACGTTGGCACACGAACCCAAATACGCAACTTCACTTCCAGAGGGTCATGAGGAAAAATTATCGGTTGACGATGTCACTGACTGGGTTGTGATGACCCCTGTTGGTCCAATGGGTCCTAGTGATTCAGAAGCTATCGCAGAGTTTTTAAGTCAATTTACGAAATAATTGAAATGTAATTTTCTCTGTTCGCCGGCTTAAGCGATAGTTAGAAACAAACTAATCGCTAATCCTATCAATAGGACGATCGCAGTAATAAAAAAAGCAATTTTTGCAGGTAATCGCATCATTGTTGGTTCGTGAAATTCATGATCTGAATCTGCTAATTGCAGTTCATTCCAATCAATATCAATTGAGTCGCGCTTGTTTTCTGCAAGAATCTCTTTGGCTTTTTCCACGTCTTCTGAACTAACTTGCAATGGAATGCCTAGTGTTCCTCCGCTGAAAGGCACCCCTATTCCAGAGGCCGAAGATGCAAACACGAATGCTTCAATGTCATTATCTCGTAATACAATTGCCAACAGGTTTGCTTCAAATTCAGAGGGTACGGTTAAAAGAGTAACAAGATCTTGGCTCATGCAAAACTGTCCTCTCCACTAAGTGGGGGCTGAATAACATCGATGACTCGCTGCATTCTCGGCTCAAGCCATTTTAGTTTTTTTTCTACGAGTCTTAAAAACGTAGAACCAGCAACTCTTCCAAATGAACCTGTTTTCCAAATTGGAATCACGCTCTCGACAATGAGCGCCTCAACCATAAGGTCGGGGATCATGGCTCGCTCTGATGCAAAAAGTGGAACTTGAGAAAATTGATCGTATGCTTGTACGAAAGATTGAATTGTGTGTCCCCGAAAACCTTCTCCCCACGAATCGACATTTTCAGCTGTACCCATTCGCATGGAAAATTGTAATGCTCCATTTGCAACATCGGTAATTCTAGGTAAAAAACGCAACGAATCAAAATCAATTACTGCAATAATTTCACTGTCTGCATACAACATGTTTCCGGGATGCCAATCACCGTGGACTAACTGTGGACCAAGAGAATCCCACTCAAGATTTTGGATTTTGTTAGCAGATGTTTCATAATTCGCTCGAATGTACTCGATCGTGTCGTTCATGCCTTCAAGAGCAGATACATCTTCGTTTGAAGTTAGTACTTGGTAAATTGAACCAAGCACTTCTGGTATTTGCTGCGAATGATGGAACGTGCCGCTTCCAACAACTGGTTCTTCCTTGCTGCTCAACAAAATACTGTGGAAATTCGCAAGAACTCTTCCCGCTTCTGAAGCTGCTGGATTCGATTTATCAAACCTCTTACCGGTAATGAAACGAAAAAGTTCATAAATTCGTCCATCGTGCTGAACAAGCGTGGAACCCTCGGTTGTAGAAACAAGACCAGCAACTGGAAATCTGTGTTCTGCCAACGTTGCTTGAATAGTGTGTGCAAATAAAACCCGAGAATGCTCGTCGTGGCCAACTGCTCTTCTTTTTAATAGAAATTCACCCATCGAAGAAACGATGTGCATCTTGGGTGATCGTCGTGATCCCCGTTTGTAATCTGAAATTCGATCCACCGCTCCAATGTCATATCGACTTAGTACGATTGCAAGATCACGACCACTGATTTCCTCTCCAACAAAACCTTCTTCGGCGAGAGGCCCTAGGCGATGGGTTCGATCAATATTATCTGGTTCATTGCTCACGCGTATTACTCTGCGTTTTGCACTTGTTCCTTGATTCGGTCAACTGCACCTTTGATTTCAACAATTCGACGACTTGTATCGCCGTCAAGACATTTACTGGCAATTGTATTTGATTCGCGAAGCATTTCCTGTGCTAAAAAATCAAGTGTCCTACCAATTGGATCGTAGTTGTCACTTCCAACAAGTTCTCTGAATTGTTCAAGGTGACCGCCAAGTCTTGAAATTTCCTCAGAAATATCAGCACGTTCTGCGAACACGGCAACTTCTCTTAATAGATCAGCATCATTGACTTCCTTGCCAACATCAGACAAAAGTGCTTCCATGCGTTGTCGTAATCGTTTCTCATAATCCGAGACAATAAGTGGTGCGCGTTCTTTTATATTTGCAAGGTGTTCTTCGATTTTGCACAGGTGCAACGCAAGATCTTCTTCTAATGATTTACCTTCCCGAGTTCGCATCTCAGTCGCCGAGTTGCAGGCGTCTTCAAATAGTTTGGTAATAATTGGCCGAATTCGCTCGATCAATTCTTCGCCTGTATCGTGCATAAGAACGCCCGGAAGTGAGAGTAACCGGCCAGCATCTATGGTTAAATTTTCATCAACCTCTCTAATTTGGTCAATATATTTTTTAATTGCATCTGTATTAAGAGTAGCTGCTGCCCGAAATGAATTATCTACATATTTAACAGATGCAGTTACACTTCCACGCACAAAATGGCCAGCTAAAAACGTATCGAGTTCTGCATCCAATCCTTGCAGCGTGTCTGGAAGGCGGATGTGAGATTTGTAAAATTTGTTGTTTACTGTTCGAACCTCAACCAACAATGTCAACCCATCCCCGCGACTCGAAGCGCTTCCAAATCCAGTCATCGAACGTATCATTTGTTACTTCGACCCGTCTGAAGTTGGATGATCTGGTTTAGACTCTGTTGCTGCTGAAGTTGGGGCACTTGTATTTGTCGTGTCCGGCGTTGCTGGCGCAGTTACTTCTGTTACGGGCACAACCTCAGGAGTTACACTTTTACTCTCAACAAGGTTTAGGGAAACCGCAAGTCCAAGGAACAAAATAAAAGCTATTACAGTCATCACTGTAAGAGCATCGCCCACCCTACCGCCAAAAACCGTGTCGTTACCACCACCACCGCCTCCGAACGCTGAAGCGAGCCCACCGCCCTGAGGTCTCTGTACCAGAATGATTAATACCATTGCTACCGAGATAACAATGAGTCCAATTGTGAGATAAAGAAAGGTTTGATTCATTTCGAAATTCCAAAATAGCCCAACTGGGCAAAAACGTTCAACATGCTGCCTCAATAATTGCAGCGAAAGATTCACCAGACAACGCAGCGCCACCTACGAGGGCACCGTCAATATCAGGGCACGCAAATAATTCCTTCGCGTTTTCTGGTTTGACAGATCCACCGTATTGAATACGGGTTAAGGATGCCACATCGTCATCATACCTTGATGCGAGTTCTCCGCGAATTGCACTATGTACCGCTTGTGCGTCTTCAGCAGAAGCGGTTTTTCCTGTGCCAATTGCCCACACGGGCTCATAAGCAATAACTATATTTTTCATAGAATCGTGATTTACAGACTCTAAACCACTTTGAACTTGCCCAAGAACGATCTCAAGAGTACTACCCATCTCTCTTTGTTCAAGGGTTTCACCCACGCAAAGAACGACTTGAAACTCTCTATTTATTGCAAAATCTACTTTTTTAGCGATCAACGGATCTGATTCGAGCAAAACATGCCGCCGTTCACTGTGCCCGACGAGAACGCTTGCAACTCCTAGGTCCTTGAGCATGCCGCATGAGACTTCACCAGTAAACGCACCGTGAGATTCTGGCCAAATATTTTGAGCACCTAGTGTGACGGGAGAATTTGAAATAACGGAGTCTATCGCCTGTAAATATGGAAATGGAGGATAAATTACCACATCACAAGCCTCGGAGGCACTTGCAGCATCTGCAACCTGCGAGGCCAATGCCATGCCGGTTTCAAGGTCGGTATTCATCTTCCAATTACCACCAATAATGAATCGTCTTTGCGTCATCTGAACCCTACAGGATACCAGAATCGGGACACTCCCATAGCGTATGTACCAAGTACAACGTCGGGGGATCGCTCAAAGGGTACAATTCCGTTTTCTAGGACAAAAGAAGGAATACGCCAAGTTATGACCCTAAGTGGATCTGAAATTCGAAACCAATTCATTGATTTTTTTGTAGATCGCTGCAATCACACAGCAGTACCTTCAAGCCCAGTGATTCCACACGATGACCCCACCCTGCTCTTTACAAATGCTGGTATGAATCAATTTAAAGATGTCTTCCTTGCACAAGGAAGCCGGCCGTTTAGTAGAGCTGTAGACACACAGAAATGTATTCGCGCCGGTGGCAAGCACAACGATTTAGAAGATGTGGGCCGAGATACCTACCACCATACGTTTTTTGAAATGCTCGGTAATTGGTCTTTCGGCGATTATTTCAAAGCAGAAGCAATTGAGTGGGCATGGGAATTATTCACAGAAGTTTGGGGTCTTGATAAATCGCGGTTATATGTCACTGTTTTTGAAGGTGACAAAAAAGATGAACTTGATGCTGACATCGAAGCTGAAAATTTGTGGAAAGAAAAAACAGATATTGATCCAACGCACATCACTCGTTGGGGGCGGAAAGATAATTTTTGGGAAATGGGTGAATCCGGCCCATGTGGACCTTGCAGTGAAATTCATTATGACTGTACACCTGACAAAACCGGCGGGCATCTTGTCAACATGGACGACCCTAATGTCATTGAGTTGTGGAACCTTGTGTTTATTCAATTTAATCGAGGAGACGATGGAAAACTAACACCACTTCCAAACCAACACGTTGACACTGGCTTGGGATTTGAAAGAATAGTTCGTGTGTTGCAAAATAAAACGAGCAATTATGATACCGATTTGTGGACACCGATTTTCACTTCTATCCAAGTAATTACTGGTTCAACAACGTATCAAGGATCAGATAATGACCCCATTGATGTTGCTTATCGTGTAATTGCAGATCACATCCGATGCTTGACAGTTGCTCTCTCTGATGGTGGAAGACCTGGTGCTGCTGGTAGAGAATTTGTGCTTCGCCGTATTCTTCGCCGTGCAGCGAGACATGCCCACCAAACACTCGGCGTTGAAGGACCAATGTTATACAAACTTGTGCCTTCAGTTGTTGAAACGCTCGGTGAAACATTTCCAGAAATTGCAGAGAAGTCTAGTCACATCTCTGAAATCATTAAAGACGAAGAAGAAAGCTTTCTTAAGACATTAGATCGAGGCTTAGAACTTTTCGACGAAGCGGTTAAAGATGGGAATGGGCAATCTATCGATGCAAATATTGCTTTTACTTTGCATGACACGTTTGGTTTTCCTATTGACTTGACAGAAGTCATGGCAGAAGAGCGAAACCTGACTGTTGATCGCGAAGGTTACGAAAAACTAATGGCGGTGGCAAGGGAAACATCCCGCGCAACATCTTCAACAGATCAAAAAATGCAATTGCCACCAGATGTACTAGGCTCACTTCAGACACTGCAAGTGCACCCTACAAAGGATGGTGATAAATATCTTCGACGATCAGGCCGGGCGCAAATCAAGGCGATTTGGAATGGTAGAGAATTAACTGACATTGCAAATGACCTATGTGTACATGGGATTATTCTCGATCAAACCCCCTTTTACGCTGAAGCTGGTGGTCAGGTTGGAGACACGGGTCACCTGATAACTGACCACCACACAGGTGAACTTAAAACTGGGGGTAGCCAATTTAATGTGCTTGAAACACACGCACAAGGTGACTATGTACTTCATATTGGACGAGTTGTAAGTGGCGAGTTGCGATGTAACGACCAGGTTACTGCAACTGTGCACAACAGCAATCGCATTGCCACCGAAGCAAATCACACTGCTACACATTTGCTGAACCATGCTTTGCGTGCAATTTTAGGTGAAGATGTACAGCAAAAAGGCTCACTTGTTGACCACGACAAATTGCGTTTTGATTTTTCACACACACACGCAATGAAAGATGAAGAAATTGAATTTGTTCAACAACTTGTAAACAAATCAATCAATGCAGATTTAATTGTTGATGCAAAAGAAGTGTCTCTTCAGAAAGCAAAAGAAATTTGTGGCGTTCGCGCGGTATTTGGTGAACAATACCCAGATCCAGTTCGAGTTGTAAGCATCGGAGCAACTGTTAATGACCTTCTTGATGATCCAACAAATACGGATTGGCATGACTGCTCGGTAGAATTCTGTGGCGGCACACACCTACCGTCATGTTCAGCCGCTGGGCAATTTGTGATCGTACATGAACAGTCATTGGCTTCGGGTGTCAGGCGCATCCTTGCTCTTACCGGTGTTGCTGCAGAAGCAGCGTACGAGGCCGGTGAATCATTGCTTGAACGAATTTCAAAAGCATCGAGCCTTAGCGGAGATACGCTATTACAAGAATTTGACGAACTTTCACAACTAGTGGACGAGTTAACACTTTCTCAACCAAACAGACACGCTTCTAAAAAAGCACTCGCGATGCTTCACGAAAAAGCAAAAAGTGCACGAAAAAAAGCTGCGTCTTCACGCAAAGACGGTGTATTAGCACAGGCGAAAGAAATTGCTGAAAGTAGCGATGAAATTGTTGTCGCATCGATTGATGGTGGTGACAAGGAAACAATGTTGAGCGCTCTTGATGCTGTTCGATCAAAACTTAAGGGAAGCGCAGTCATGTTATTTACTGCCCACAAAGATGATGGAAAAGTTACAATTGTTGCTGGCGTAGACAAATCGCTCATTGCAAAGGGTCTCAAGGCTGGGGACTGGGTTCGTGAAGCTGCGAAAGTTTGTGGCGGCGGTGGTGGAGGCCGACCAGATACTGCGCAGGCTGGTGGAAAAGATCCAGAAAAAATTCCTGATGCAATGAGCGCCGCACGAGAATTTGCAGAGAAAGCAATGGCATGACAACAGAAGAACCCAACAAAGAAATTGAAAAGATCGACGAAGCCAAGCAAGAGGGCATTCCCACGTTTGTCACTCCCCTGCAACCGATTGCAAAACAGGTTGGTGAACACGTAATGACTGCACTTGAAGATAAAGAAACGGTCGCAGTCCTCACTACTATTACTGGTTCCGCAGCAGGGCAACAGGTTGTATCAATTCCACTTACCTCAGAACATTTACAACAAGTGCACGGTCTTATTGAAGAGATTCACATCAGTGATGAACCAGAACGTGTTCCTTGCGTGGGGTTTCACTGCTTTTTAGATAATAACGAGGGAGAGGATAATAACAATGACTGAACCTATTTTTAACATTTCACTTGCACAATGGTCCTTACACCAAGCACTCTTTGCTGGCTACATACAACCCGTTGATTTTCCCCGTATAACTAAAGAGCAGTTTGATATAGATGCTGTTGAATATGTAAATTCGTTTTTTCCAGATCGCAAACCAAAAGCCGAGTTTGTGGGTGAATTAAAATCGAGATGCAATGATCTTGGTGTTACAAGCCTACTTATTATGTGTGATGGTGAGGGGAATTTGGGTGATCCAGATAGTGCAAAAAGGACACAGGCAATTGAAAATCATTACAAATGGATTGATGCTGCCGTTGAACTTAAATGCCATTCAATACGTGTCAACGCACAGTCTGAAGGTACCCCTGATGAACAAAAAAAACTTGCTGCAGATGGTTTGCGCCGACTAACAAACCACGCGGACACAAAAAACATCAATGTTATCGTAGAAAACCATGGTGGACTCAGCTCGAATGGCACATGGCTTTCTTCGGTTATTCGAGAAGTTGATCTGGTTCGCTGTGGCACACTGCCAGATTTTGGAAATTTTATTCTCGATTGGGAAACTAGAGAAGAATACGACAGGTACAAAGGTGTTGAAGAACTCATGCCTTTTGCAAAAGCGGTGAGTGCAAAGTCACATGACTTTGATGCAGATGGAAATGAAATACACACCGACTATAAAAAAATGCTTAGCATCGTCCTGGACTCTGGATACAGAGGCTGGATAGGCGTTGAGTATGAGGGGACAAGCGTAGGGGAATTTGAGGGGATCATTCGGACCAGAGATTTGCTGCGTAAATTGAGAATTGAACTGGAACAAACTGCATGAAAGCTGCAACTATAATTTCAGAAGGCACACCTGTTGCTAACAATGTACAGATTGCTGAAAATTGGAAGGACATCACCCCTGGTGTTGGGGAAATCGTTGTAAAAACTGAGGCATCTGCGCTCAACCACTTAGACCTTTGGGTTGGGATTGGCATGCCGGGTCTGGGACTGGAATATCCTAGAATCAGTGGCTCTGATGGTTGCGGTGTTGTTTCAGCTGTTGGAGAAAATGTTGACGGGTCGTGGCTAGGCAAGCGAGTCTTGCTCAACGCAGCCGTCAGACAATCAGAATCAATACTCCCAGATTTTTCTTCCACCCCCGAAGACATCAGAATGATCGGCGAGCACGACAACGGTACGAATGCTGAATATTTTTCTGTTCCCGTACAAAACGTTTTAGATATTGGCGATGCTGATCCTGTTGAAGCTGCAGCATTTGGACTTGCACATTTAACTGCTTGGAGAATGCTTGTCACACGTGCAAAACTTCAAGCGGGTCACACTGTTTTAATCACAGGAATTGGTGGCGGAGCAGCGCTTGCGGCGTTTAATATTTGCAAACACTTTGGATGTAAAACAATTGTCACTTCAAGGCACCAGTGGAAATTAGATAAAGCAATTGAACTAGGGGCAAATGAAACCGTTCTTGACAGTGGAGAAGATTGGTCACGTGAGGTAAGGAATTTAACGCACAAACGGGGTGTTGATATTTGCGTTGACTCGGTTGGCGGATCGTTGCACTTTCCTATCATCAAATCACTCGCTCGCGGAGGGACACTCGTCACGTGCGGTTGTACAGCTGGGGCTTCACCAAAAACAGACTTGGCTCGCATCTTCTGGAATCAATTAAACATTGTCGGTTCGACGATGGGAGACATGCATGAATTTCATTCAGTACTATCACTTTTCAAAAGTGGCATGAAGCCAGTGATCGATTCCGTTTATGAAGCACAAGATGCTAAATCCGCTTTCGCCCGACTCGAATCAGGCGAACAATTTGGGAAAGTCGTGATTCGTTGGTCATAAAAACTTTTTCTAGGTGCATTTTTTTCAATGGATTGCGACGAAGTGACAGGCAGCAAGCAGAGTTTATTCACCGCTTTAACGATCAAAACACCCCAGCGGTATTGGGTGTGCTAAAACGAGAGAAGTAACACAAAAAACAACTGCCCCCGTTCCACGGGGGCAGTTGCGGCTGAGTATATTTGGTCAGTCTGTTTTCCTACACCAATGCTCATCCTTGAACTTGGGAGGAAATGAATGAGGTTATAAACCTCGGATTTCAATCAATAACTGTTATGCAGTTCTTCGATTGAAAAGAGAGATGATGATCACAAGAGCGATCAATCCAACAAAGCCATTAGTTCCGAGCTCAGTGATCAAGCCCATGAGATTTGCGACCATTCCATCAAAGAATGTTGCTGTGTTCCCGAAAATTACTTGTACCAGTACACCTACTGCAATGAAAATTAGCATGAGGTCAATGAAGCCCCAAGCCCAACTTTTAATCGTATCTAGTGCATTTTTCATAATAAAACTCCTTTTTCCGACCCAGCCTGTTGTGGGCAATATTAGCCATCCCTGACAAATTAGGACCACAACGCGGGTCCGGGGGATTCCACCTCTATCGGCAAAAGGGGCAAAGACACCACAAGTTTACACAACAACTGGTGCAAAAACCAACTATAGGCAACGGTAACTTGTTTATTAACAACGAGTTACAAAATCGAAGTTTTTTGAGATTTTTTCGTTAATACCCGTTTTTTTGCGGAAAATTCCTGCAAAAATCAAACGAATCAATCGTATTTCGCACATTTTTCTCAACAGAATCAGCATCTTCGGTTGCATCAATCACGGTGTATCTCTCTGGCCACCGTTCTGCCTGTTCTAAAAACCCCTCTCGCACTTTCTTGTGGAATTCTCGCCCTTTTAATTCCATGCGATCGAGCAAGGGATTCAGTCGCCTTGCTGCAACGGAGTCATCAACATCGAGGATAATCGTAAGATCTGGCCAAGTACCCGCTACAGCAACTTCTGCAACTGCTTGAATCCAATCCACGCTCAGCCCCCCTGCCGTGCCCTGATAGGCCAAGGTCGCGCTCACGAAGCGATCTGCAATGACCAATTCTCCGCGCTCTAGCGCTGGTTTTATTTCTCGCTCGACCAATTGTGATCGGCTTGCCATATAAAGTAGCATTTCGCACCCAAGCGTCATCTCTGCATTGACTGGATCAAGCAAAATCGTACGAATCTGCTCGCCGATAGACGTCCCTCCTGGCTCTCTCACTTCACGAACAACCAAGCCTGCCCCACGTGCTCGCTCCACTAACCTAGAAATTTGTGTTGATTTACCCGACCCATCTGGTCCATCAAAAACGATAAACCTTCCTGCAAGTTTTCCGATCATGTTACTCATTTCCACTTGCTCACTATCGCGGATTTTGGTCCGTATTGCAAGCGATTTTACATACGATATACAGATGTTCGTTGAACTTTATAAAGATGGGTCAAAAAGTAACCATTTTGAAGTCAGCCTTGTTGACCGACCATCAAAGATCACGGTCGAACCTAGCGGTGAAGCGTTGTTTTTACACTGGGATGCAACCGTCGACGATTCAGACAGATTGCGACAGTGCATCATCTGCTCAAACGATTTATATCGAGAGCGATCTTTTCCCAAAATCACTGGAGTCGTCATCGTGCTCGCTTTTGCGGGTGGAATTGCGGGAGTCGCAGGCTTTTTAACAACGTGGTCGATGTTTTCTGCAGTTGTTCTGGTTTTGCTTCTTGATCTTGCAATTTTATTCTTAGATAAGCCCAGACTTGTTTGCTATGAATGCAAAACTAAATTTAAAAACACTCAGATCGCCCCACATTTTGATCCTTGGGACCAACACCGAGCAGATCAAATAACACGTTCAAAGAGTTAAGTTATCCACGTTCCTATTTCTGAGCCAAGCCAGAGTACAACAACACCAACAGCACAACTTGTCACAAATAAAACGGCTTCTCGAATTGTAAATGAAAACAATCCGAGTACTGCCACAAAACAAACGATGTATTGCGCCGCAATAACAAGTAAAAAACGCACTGGACCATGTGGTATTTGCACAACACGAACAGCTTCCACGAGTGCGATCACTGCCAAACAGCGTAATGCGGCGAGTAGTACATTCCCCAAATGACGGCGAACTCGCCAACAATTAATTCTAAGTGCTGTGAGCAATAAGACAGAAAATAAAACAAGGCGAACCAATTCTCTACCAGATTCTTTAAGGACAACTGAAAAAGTAATATCTCCAACGTCCCCATACAATCCCGTTGAGCCAGCAAAAATGCCAGAGAGAACAAAACCAATACCGATCGTTGAGAGAACTACGGGTAGCCAAGGACCACCTCTGCCTTCTTGAGAAACCAGTGCGGTATTGTGTGTTGTTTGCTGTTCTTGCGCCATAGGGTTTTCCTAACAAAGTACAGTATATAGATGTCTCATCTAATTATTTGCTCCCTACTCTTCCTATTCATCATGAATACGATTCGGTAGTCGACGTTGATGTGAACAATACATATTTACATCTGAGTGCAGGAATTTCATGTTTGTTCTAGTTGAGAAAATTCACTTTCCACGCATCTGTTGAATTACACGCCAAACACCCAGCGTTCCGGCAAACAAGTAACCCGACAGACCAAGATATGCACGAGTGTCCATAACTTCTGCCTTGTTCGCAAGAACCATAATAGAAGACCCAACAATCAGGGCTGAAATAATCATCGCCCAACTTATGTTCTTCGATGTACGGTCAACAGCTTCAGTCATGTGTTCTATTGACTCAACGTCGACATTCAGTCTAACTTTGTTACGGCGAATTCGATCAAGTATTCGGGTTGCATCATCTGGTAGACGCTCTGCGAGTTGTGCCCAAAGCTGAGCCGAGGCAAGACTTCGTTCCTTAATCGCCCCAAACCCATACTGTGACTTCACTAATATTTCAATGGTTGGTTTTGCATAATCGATCAAATTAAATTCTGGTGAAAGTTGTTTTCCAACACCTTCAATTGTGATGAGCGCTTTAATCATTAAAATCAAATCTCCGGGGCATTTTACATTGTGCTTTCGAAGCCCTTCAAGAAACGCTCTCAGCATGCTCCCCATGTCAACATCTGCCAAAGAACCTTGTGTAAATCGTTCAATAAAATCTTGTAAATCTTTTCTTAATAAACGTTCGTCGATGTCGTCTGGAGAGATGCCCCCAAGGCGTAAGAATGCATGCATGACTGTGTCGAGATTTTTCTCCGAAACACCATAAAGCAACATTGCTAAATCTTTACGCATCGACTCTTCAACTCGACCGGTCATTCCACAATCAATAAAGCATAACTTCTCATTTTCTAAAACAAAAATGTTTCCGGGATGTGGGTCGGCGTGGAAAAAACCTACTTCAAGCGTTTGTTTTACAACTGCATGAGCGCCGTTACTTACAATTTTATCGCGCTGTTCTTGGGTAAATCCTGCATCTTTCCATTTTGTTAATTCAGTTCCACAAACCTCTTCAATTGCAAGAATTCGCCTTGTAGACAATTCTACAAATACATCCGGAAATGTTGCTGCTTCATCCGAAGTAGTTGATTTCAGCATTTGTGTGCTGTTCGCTTCATGACGAAGATCCAACTCATGTTCTAGTGCTTCTGCAAATGTATCGATCACATCCTTAGGGTCAAACCCAAGTTTTGCACCATGATAATTCAAAAGTGTTGCAATAGACTCAAGCACTTGCAAATCAGAACGAACGATTTTTTCTATATGTGGGCGCAAAATTTTAAGAACTACTTTTTTCCCAGACACTGTTGTAGCCCTATGGACCTGTGCTATCGATCCATCGCCAATTGAAGTCTCTTCAACTGAAGCAAATTTAGCACTAACAGCATCAAGATATTCTTGTTCAAGTTCCTTTTCAATTTCACCCCAAGGCACAGTAGGGCAACTATCTTGAAGATGTGTTAATTCTTCAGACCATTCAGGTGGAATAAGGTCGGGTCTCATACTCAAAACTTGGCCAAGTTTCATAAAAGTAGGACCAAGTTCTTCGAGTGCCAATCTAAATCTCACTTGTGGAGGGGTGTTTTTTATCGCGTGATCGGGTTTAATACGACCAAGTAAATTTCCGAGTTTCGTCCCTCGAAGTGCCTCTCCAAAGCCAAAACGCACTGCAACTGAGACTATTTCCTTCATTCTTGGCAAGTTACGGATGATTTGTGTAGTTGGCATTCTAGGATTCTCTCTATTCAATAGTAGGGCTGTGTGTGAATGGTACCAATTTAAAAAAAAATTTAGTATTCGCTTCACAAAACCAATTCATGGTGCATAGTAGGAGTATGGAACACCCATCAAACCAACGAGAACGCCTCGATAGATTGTTTGCATCGCGCAAGCAAAGGGTTATTGCCCACACAGAGGTTTCAGTTGGTTCTAGGTGTAAGAACTGTTGGCAATTTATTTGTACGGGAAACGTGTCAAAAGCTATGACGGAGTTTTCACTCGCCATTGGCACTACATATAGCACAATCGTCAATCCCAATGCGGGAGCGCGTCGAAAACGATAGTCAATCATGACAATCAAAACTGACAAGCCCCGCCCCAAAAAAGGCGGGTTTTTTAATACATAGAGAAAGACAAAAGATGAACACACCTAGCAACAACCCAAAACAAGCATCCAACGAGCGCCAAGATCTCATTGCATTCGTTCGCCCAATTCAAATCTCGCTTGCTGAAAATAAAAACGGATGGATTGTTACTATTTCATCACTCAACCCAGGCGATGCAATGATGGCTCTCACTCGAGATGATTCTTTCAATCAATCAACAATTTTATGTGGCGCTGGTTCTACAAACTGGGTTGCTTGCGTTGATGGTCCAATAGAAATGGGAGATGCAAATGCAATCATCGCTTCGATTTCGTCTAGCAACTCTCCATTATCAATCGAATGCAGAATGCACTCAATGATCGCTTCAACTGACCTCGGAGGCATTTCCGCTCACGTTCGTGAACAAGATGATGCACTTGCACTTGTTGCTGAAGCATTTAAGCAATATGCGAGCAATCTTTTGAACTACAACGTCACCACTCCAGATTTGGGGCTTATGGCCACCCTGTTTGAACGAGGCGATGTTATCTCAGTTCGTCCAATCGAAACAGAAGTCTTTTCAACCTTCCTAGATATTGGCATCTCTTCCTCTCCTGAGAGTGCAGCCGAGCATGGGTTGATCTACGACATTCATTCTGACTCTTGGCACGGCGAATAGTTACGCCTGCTACTTCCAACAAAATAATCCCGAACCAGTAATAGAAAGGAACCTGGTTCGGGATTTTTATTCGATCGGATTACCCAGCGCTAACTACATTATTGGCACACACCCCAATTGCCTACTACTTGCAGAACGTCTGATACATCCACTGCTAAATCACCATCAACATCACCTTGGCAGCCTGGACAACAATCTCCATTTGGTGACCAACTGTCAATGATCCCCAATAAATCTGTAATTGAAACGATACCGTCACCGTTGATATCACTACTACATGATGCCAACTGTTGTGATGGTTGAAAATCAAGCACTATTGGTAAATGGTCACTTGTTACAGATGGCAGCGTGTCTGAACTATTCAACCCAAGTTGGTTTAATTCATACGATGACATTGTGTCACTATTTAACACAAATTTGTTTGCAATATTCATCACCCTCTCGGTCACCATAAAACGATCAAGCCTGCTTGGGTCATACCAGTCGCTTCCTTGCCATGTGTAATCGTTACCAGTGTTTAGGTCTACTGGTGCAACATCCAACAGATCACTGTTGTCCCAATCTCCCTTGATGTCTGAGCAATAATATGATTCTTCAATCACATCGCCGGTAAGCAGTGTAAGTTCTGGCTGTGGTCCACCAACTAAATTCATGTCGCCTGTCAAAATCATTGGTGTTCCCCAAGGCAAATCAATGTGCCTGCCCTGCAATCTTGCATCCCCCATCCAAGTCGCAATTGCATCAGCGCTTTTTTGCCGCTTTTCATTGTCGCCCGGATAATCGCAGCATTTGAAGTGCACACCAAGGATATACACATCTGTTTCAAATACATCATTTGGTAAATCTACAAGGCACATGGTTACTCCACGAGTCGAACTTTCCGGAATGGTGTCTTGCTCTTGCATGGACATAGGATAATGAGATCCAACTATCGTTCGAACACCCGCGCTAATGCCAACATGCACTTCCCAACTGTTTTGAGGCAGTTGGTGATCTAGCCAATTTGCAAATTCACCTGCATCGTCGTAACTTCCACTAACTTCTTGGAAGATCACGATATCTGGATCAACTGCAGATATTACCCGAGAAAAACCGTTCTCTGAGAGAGATTGTGGGTCTAAATCGCCATGCAAGTTATAAGAAAGAACACGAACATCACTTTCGTTCCATCGATCAAAATCGGTCCCACCGCGTGTTTCTGCATACGTCCACGTCGTACCAGCGACTACAACGGAAAATGTAGCACAATAGATAATATTTTTGTCCATGTCCCGAGTGTATCCCTTCTGCCTTGTTTGTCAAGAGTTAATCATTAAAGTGCTCTTTTTATCAATATAATACATTTACTTCCATTTTTTACGGAGAAAGTTATGGACAAACAAAACGCTGAAAACGCCTGCCACGACCGATACTCTCCTGCTGCCACAAAGGTCGAGCCCGCCCTCTGCTGCCCTGTTGATTACGATGCAAAGTGGCTCAAAGCCATCCCGCAAGAAGTGATTGATTGCGATTATGGGTGTGGAGATCCAAGCAAGTATGTACGCGAAGGAGAAACGGTACTCGACCTTGGTTCGGGTGCTGGAAAAATTTGCTTCATCGCAAGCCAAGTTGTCGGCAAGGATGGGAAAATTATTGGCATTGACATGAATGAAGAGATGCTTGAAGTAGCAAACAAGTTTGCACCTGTTGTCGCAGAAACAATAGGTTACTCAAACATTTCATTCCACAGGGGAAACATCGTTGACATGAAAGATATTGTTGAAAACAATTCTATTGATGTTGTTGTTTCAAACTGCGTACTGAACCTTGTAGCAAACAACGACAAACCTGCGTTGTTCAAGGAACTGTACCGAGTTACCATTCCGGGTGGTCGGGCTGTTATTTCTGACATTGTCTCGAACTCTGATGTCCCAGAAGAAATGCAAAACGATGATTATTTGTGGAGTGGCTGCATTTCAGGTGCAATGAAAGATGATGCGTTTGTACAGGCATTTGCTGATGCTGGATTTGAAGACATTTCTGTTGTTAAACACGAAACTGATCCGTGGCAAACCGTAAACGGTATTGAATTCCGTTCTATGACCGTCGTTGCATGTAAAGCTGACGCCGAGGGTAACGCGGACATGGGACCGACCCCTGACGCGAATGATGATGGGTGTTG
>JABHZL010000071.1 GCA_018656645.1 Phycisphaerae bacterium | reverse complement strand
GGTAAGTAATCCCGCACGAGATGGGCTGCAGACCGAAGCAGTCACATATCCCTGTGTACATATAACTCCTTCGTTTGCAAATTGGTCGATGCGAGGCGTACTGAATTCATCAGAGCCAGTAAAACCGAAATCCATATACCCAGCATCGTCAGCAAAGAGAATGATGACGTTGGGTTGACCACTGCTTGCATTGCTACTAATGCAAAAAGCACAAAGACAAGATAAAAATAACTGTTTCACCTCCAAGTAGCATAACCAAATACTTGACTTGGTTAAGCCTCTCTTAGAAAAAAAGACAGTGGATGGCATAGCTCAGCATAAGACCTAACTAGCACGCTCAACTTAGAAAAATAGTTATGGTGCTACTTTGCCCGCTTCACGGTTATTAGCGCCTTCAACTTCAGTTGAAATGTCGCCCAAGTCAGCACGAATTCTAGCTGCTAATCGATGCATTGTTTCCATCACTTTTGGATGGTCGTCAATAACATTCGTTGTTTCACTTGGATCAGTTTCTAAATTGTATAACTCAAGACCAATTTTTACAGACCAATCATACTTGCCAGGAACGCCGTCTGACCCAACTGGATTATTAAGCATGCTTCTATAATTGTGGGGATAATGTAATTTCCATTGCCCCCACCTAATTGCTTCGAGTTGGTTTTTCCGGTAGTAAAAGTAGTATGCCTCTTGAGGAGATGCGGCGTCTTCTTCATCTTCAAAAATCGCAACTGCACTTTTCCCATCAATTGCATGCGATGGTAATGGCACATCAAGCCACTGGGCGATGGTCGGCAAGATATCAATTGTCATCAGTGGTTCGCTACTTGTTGTGCCCGCTGGAACTGTTCCGGGCCAAAGAGCGACAAATGGAACTCGAACACCACCCTCAAAAGTAGTTCCTTTTCCTTCTCTGTAAATTCCTGTTTGCCCAGCGTGGTCTCCATAACTAAGCCAAGGACCATTGTCCGAAGTGAAGAGGATGAGAGTGTTCTCCTCAATTCCTAGTTCATTGACCGTATCGATTATTCGTCCAACACCATCATCAATTTCTGCAACAACATCCGCATACAACCCTAAACCCGTTGCGCCGTCCCATTCTTCTGAAACATGCAGTGGCACATGCACCATTGGATGCGGAAGATAAACAAAGAATGGTTCGTCCTTGTGTTCTTTGATAAAATCGATGGTGAGATTCGTAAAGTCTTTTGTAAATTGTGTTTGATCCGGCTGCGAGTAAACAATTTTGTCGTCATTGAAATAAGGGAGAGGCGGATAAGTTCCTTTTGGCGCTTCAGGGTGCATTGGCCACATATCATTTGAATATGGAATGCCAACAAATGTGTCGAAGCCATGGTTCGTGGGGAGAAATGGATCAAGATGCCCGACGTGCCACTTCCCAAAAATTGCTGTTGCATAATCGCGCTCTTTACAAATTTCAGCAATCGTAGTTTCGTCTCGATTGAGCCCATGTTTGGCGTGTGGCCCAAGCGCTCCACTGATTCCAATTCGGTTTGGGTAACATCCAGTGAGCAATGCAGACCGTGATGCTGAGCAAACTGGCTGTGCGACATAAAAGTCTGTCAGTACCATGCCATCTTTTGCCATTTGGTCAAGCCGTGGCGTTTTGACATGCGTACCACCATTGAATCCAACATCTGCCCAACCCATGTCATCTATAAAGACAATGATTATGTTTGGAGATGCTTGAACCTTAGATGTTTTTGTAGTTGAACAACCAAAGAGCATAAAACTAAGACAAGTGAGAAATATTATTTGTTTCATAGACTTTAACTTGATGGAACTTCGTATTGCACTTTCAATGCTTTAAGTTTTTGGTTCAATTCGTTTTGGATTCCAGCATATGCTGGATTGTCATACAGATTAATCATTTCGTTTGGATCTGATTTAAAATCGAACATCTCCCACTCATCAATCTCATAGTAATGAATGAGTTTGTAACGCTCAGTTCGAACACCTTCATGTTTTTGAACTGAGTGTGCTCCTGGATATTCATAATAGTGGTAGTACATTGCATCTCGCCATGGTGTCGCATCGCCCTTGAGAATAGGAACCATACTTTGACCTTGCATTCGCTTGGGTATTTCAACACCAGCGATTTCAAGAAGCGTTGGTGCAAGATCAAGATTTTGTACAAGTAAATCTGAATGTGAACCTTTATCTGTCACATCAGGCCATGAAATGAGTAGCGGAATTCGCAGAGATGGTTCATACATAAATCTTTTGTCATACCAACCATGCTCTCCCAAGAAAAAACCTTGATCAGACATATACACAATAATCGTATTGTCAGCCAAATCGTTTTCTTCCAAGTAATCAAGAAGGCGACCGACATTGTCATCAATTCCCTTGATACATCGAAGATAGTTTTGCATATACCGTTGATATTTCCAACGAGTTAATTCTGCACCCTTCAAGTCACTTTTAATAAACGAGTCATTGTCTGCATCAAAAGTTTCATCCCACGCAGTTCGCTGCGTTTCACTCATGCGATCAATATTCCCTTGCGCCCATTTGTCTGGTCCCTCTAATGTTGCGCCTTCTTGAGGTGGAACCATGAGGTCATGCCACAAATACATGTGATCACTGATTGTCATTTCCTGAGTTGAAACAGCACTCGCCCTTCCCCTGAAGTCATCAAACAATGTTTCTGGCTCTGGGAATTGAGTATCCTTAAAAAGTTCTAACTGATTTGGTCCTGGCATCCAAGTTCGGTGCGGCGCCTTGTGGTGACAAAGCAACAAGAAAGGCTCCTCTTTATTTCGCTCTTGATCAAGCCAATCAATTGTGAGGTCTGTTGTTAAATCTGTGCAATATCCATCTATTGTTCGGTTGACCGGCTCACTGCCATTGACACTTTTCATAAATACAGGTGAATAATATTGACCTTGACCATTCAAAATGTCCCAGTAATCAAAACCAACTGGATTTGATTTCAGGTGCCATTTGCCAATCATTGCAGTTTGGTATCCCGCTTCTTGCATAAGAAGTGGAAATGTCGGCTGGGAAGGATCAAATCTGGAGCCGTTATCTACAACCCCATTGATGTGACTGTGCGTTCCCGTCAGAATGACTGTACGGCTTGGGGCACAAATTGCATTGGTAACACACGCCGCATCAAAACGTATCCCGTTGTTTGCGATGCGTTCGAGGTTCGGTGTTTCTATCAGTGAACCTTCATAACTACTGACTGCTTTCAATGCATGATCGTCCACAAGAATAAATACGACGTTTGGTCGTTCGAATTTTTGTGTTTGGCATCCCAGAACAAAGATCAGGCTAACAATAAAACAAACTTTTTTCATATCAACTCCGGAGAAATTTCTGCATAAGTGACAAAAAGGTGCCAACAGTGACGAAAAATCCTCGTTTCTTGAACGGGAAGTTTACCATAGATACATGTGTGGCTTAGATTAGGAAAATGCAGGGTTTGGATGTGAATGCTTCTCCTGCTATTACTCGCATCGTCCCCAAGCAGCCATAAGTAGTAACAAGCCATCCATTGTTAATTCGCCATCACCATCAAGATCTGCATGGAAATCAATGGGACATTCCTCTGCAACCACGCTGCCGTCACATAATGTCCATTCTCACACGTTGGGGTGGTCATGCCTAGCAAAACCTCGACATTCAGAATGCTCTTCTATATGCCACTTTGGGTTGAATTTACAAAGAAACTATGAACTCTGCCCAGAATCGTTCATATTAATAGTTTGAGCCGATACACTTCTTGCACTCGCCTAGGAAATTACCTAAAACCATGACTGACGACACCCAGAACCAACAACCCAAATCCGAAAAACCTATGCAGGTTGTGATCCTCAACCAATATTACGCTCCGGATGTCGCTTCCTCCGGGCACCTTCTTTTTGAACTCGCAGAAGAAATTGCTCGCCTCGGAGCAGACACTTCAGTTGTGACATGCCGCCCCTCCTATGGTCCTCCTGAATCATGGCAAAAATGCCCACGAAAAGAAACGAAAAATGGAGTCAAAACACTGCGGATGAATGCGACGCGGTTTAGTAAAGACTCGATCATTGGGAGACTCGTCAATATCGTGAGTTTCATGGTACCTCTCACCCTCTTTCATGTCCTTCCAAAACGAAAAGGTAAAGTATTTCTGTACACAACTAATCCGCCCTTCCTTGGATTTGTAGGTGGCTTTAGTTCGTTTGTTTTCAGGCATAACTATGTTGTGCTCTTGCATGATGCATATCCCGAAATTGCTGTCTGGCTTGGCAAGATCAAAAAAAATGGATTTATTGATCGGTTCTGGCAGTGGTGTAACAAGTTTATGTACAACCGAGCAAAACGTGTCATTGTTCTGAGCGAAGCTGCCAAAGAATTAGTTGCAAATAATTATGGCACTGATCGTGACCGGATACACATTATTCCAAATTGGGCAAATCCAAATGAACTACAACCAATGGAAAAAACCGATTGTAATTTTGCAAAAGAGCATGGGATGATTGAGCCATTCACCCTTTTGTATTCTGGCAATTTAGGCCTCTACTATAAATTTGACATGATCCTTGATGCTGCTGAGCAACTTAAAGATGAAAACTTCAAGCTTGTATTCACTGGTGCCGGCGGTCAAAGGGATGCACTTGCACAACAAATCAAAGATAGAAATTTAACAAACACCTTACTTCTTGGCTACACGCCACAAGAGGAATTCAATGACGCCCTTGGAAGTTGTGATGCATTGATGGTTTCAATCGCAGATGGAATCGATGGTATTAGTTTTCCTTCAAAACTCTACACGTGTTTATCAATTGGTAAACCAATCATTGCATTTTCTGCTCCTGAATCGGAGCTTCGAACCAAGGTCGAAGGCAACGATGTTGGGTACTGGGTTGCACTCGATGATCCTGATGGGCTCGTGGCATGCGTGCGTGAAATGATGGCAAATCCCGGCAAGGCTAAAGCGATGGGCCAGCGTGCACGCAAACTCCTAGAATCTGAATACTCCATCGAAACATCAGGTAAAAAATATTTTGATGTATTAAAACTTGCAGATCAAGGTATTTAAGTTACAGGATTCGCTCGATACCACTCGACAGTCTCTCGAATACCATCTTCCAAACTAATTTTTGCTTCAAAGCCTAGTAGTTCTTTGCAACGAGAAACATCGAGGTATCGTTTTGGCTGACCATCTGGTTTAGAAGTATCCCACTCTACCTCACCTTCGTACCCAACTGTAGAAGCGATGAGTTCTGTCAATTCAGCAATGGATGTTTCAATGCCTGTGCCAAGATTAATCGGCACACAATCGACATCCTTCTCAGCTGCGATTGCAATTGCTTCAGCAGCGTCAGCAACATGTAAGAACTCGCGAGTAGGCGACCCCGTTCCCCAATTGGATACAGATTCAAGCCCTGCATCCTTCGCTTCAACATACCTACGAATAATTGCAGGAATGACGTGGCTTTTTTCTTCCTCGAAGTGATCTTCAGGACCATATAAATTTGCCGGTACAAGTACTGCGCAATCCAAGCCATATTGACGACCATATGTTTCGCATGCTTCGTGTAGTAAACGCTTCGCCATTCCGTAGGGCCCTGTTGCCCCAACTGGCTTGCCTGTCCAAATTGAATCTTCTTGTAATGGAAGAGGCGCGTCTTTTGGATAAGAACAGGTCGTGCTGATGAGTACAAATTTTTTCAGCTCATGTTGCCGACCTTGTTCAAGCAGCATCAATCCCATCATTGCATTTTCATACAGAAACCTTGCTGGATTTTCGACGTTTGCACCAATCCCACCACACGCTGCTGCAAGATGCACAACAACATCAGGATGTTGTTCCTTGTACATTCGTTGTACATCGGATTGATTTGTAAGGTCGTACTCACTGCTTCCAATTGGACTGACTTCTGCACCTCTTTTTGCAAGTGCTTTGCATACAAAACCCCCAAGGAAACCACGACCTCCAGTAACAATTACTTTTTTGCCTTGCAAACTCATTTACGCATTGGCTTTTTGAGTGTAGTAATCAACATACCATGTCACGCATCTCTCAACGAGTTGATCAAAGTTGTACTTTGGCTCGTAACCAAGTTTTTGTAGTTTGCCAATTGCGGGGCAACGCCTTGGCGTGCCGCCAGCTCTAAGTTCGCCAGCAACTACATTCACCTTCACGCCGCAATACCTGCCAATCGTTTCCACAAGATGTTTGATTGAGACTTCTTCTTCAGTTCCAACGTGATATATATTTCCATTTTCGCCGAATTCTCCTGCAAGAAAACATCCACGTCCACCGTCTGTCACATCACAGAACGAACGTGTTTCACTGCCATCGCCTTGAATTTCTAGATCGATCTCCGTCTTTGTCAACCCATCAGATGCTTTGACAATTTTGCCTGTGATTTCGGGAATGACATGCTCAAAACCCATGTCAGGACCAATGAAGTTGTGAGGTCTGAAGATCACTGTTTCAAGACCCCGAAAACCACCAACGTGCAACGTTAAAAGTTCGCATGCAATTTTACCGCCGCCATAACTAAAGCGTGGGTTTGTGACGTCAGGGATCATGAGCCGTTCGGATTCGGTTGTTGGCACATGCGTTGGCTCATTGTACGTTTCACTAGTACTTGCAAGCACGTAACGACGTACACCAGCATCAAGCGCTGCTTTAATTGTATTTTGCGTACCTTCAATACCAACTTCAAGCACCATGTCAGGCTTTTCGTAGAAATAACGAGTTCCGTTGATGTATGCGAGGTGCCAAACAACTTCGCAACCTTCGGTTGCTGCGCGAACTGCGTCATAGTCACGCACGTCACCGTCAACAAGTTGGACACTATCGCCAAACCGTTCAAGCCTTGCTGGTTTGCCGCGGGAATGGTCATCCAAAACAACAACTTCATGTCCTGCGTTTAATAGTTCATTGCAAAGTTCGCAACCAAGGAAGCCACTACCGCCTGTTAACAATACTTTCATTGTGATACCTTTTCGCCGACAAGTTGGCCAGCTTGATAATAAATTTGATCAATGCCGCCAACATTCCAGATATCGGCGACCCATACTTCGGGATTCGTCTTTCCTAATTCTTTAAGGACATCACCATAACCCGTGTGATTTGTTGCAACAAAAACGCAGTCAACACCTTCGAGGGCATCGTTGATCGCCCAATTTTTAATGGGTTCCGATGCAGAAGGTTCATCAATTGGATCTGCAAGGTGGTGATCGGTGATACGGAGTTCTAATGGAAGTTGTCGATGAATGTATCGGCAAAGTTTAGGAACAAGGCTGTCACGAATGTCATCCGTGTCTTTCTTAAATGTGAAGCCAAGAACTGCAACTTTAGTGTCGTGAATGGGTGTTCGTTCCATGAGCTGTTCAACAAGCATCGCGGGAGTGAACTCATTCATTTTCCAGGCTGAGAGCAACATGTCTGGGTACGCACTCCATTCGTTAATCATGCCAAAGTCTTTTCGAAGACATGTACCTGCAGTGAATCCAGGCATGGCTAGGTTGCAACGTGGATAATCGTGATTTGCAAGCCTTCGAGTTTCATAGATGTTTGCGCCGAAGTTGTCAGCGATGAGCGCAAATTGGTTTGCTACTGCAAAGTTAATGTACCTTGAAATATTGTTGAAGAGTTTTACGAGTTCTGCTGTAATAAAATCTGTCTTCATAATTTCGGGTGCTAGTTTCCCAAAAAGTTCGCCCGCAGCATCTCGACTTGCATCTTCTTCAGATCCACAAATTTGTGGCAGTGAACGCAATTCTTTATATGCAACACCTTCTGCAATCCGTTCTGGGCAGAAGCAGAGTAAAAGATCTTCACCGACTGTAAATTCCGTATGTCTTTCAATCCACTTTTTGACATATGTGGTAGTGCCTGGGGCTACTGTGCTTCGAAGAATGATCAATTGGGTTTTTCGGAAATGTGTTTTGAGACCTTCAAGAACACGTTGAATCTGAGATAAGTCAGTTTCGATATGATTGTGTAGCGGAGTGCCGACAGTGATGATCACTGCAGCGCTGTTTGAAACAATACCATCAGCGGACTTATGAATCTTGAACTTTTTGCTTGCAACAAGTTCGTCATATCCTGGTTCATGAAATGGCATTCTGCCATCATTCACTGCGTTTCTAAGGTTCTCGTCAAGATCGACGCCAGTTGCGTTAACCCCTACATCTACGAGAGATAGACCAAGGGGTAAACCAACTCTGCCGGTACCGACAATGCAAACTTCGTATTCAAACATAAAAATAAATTCCGTATTCTCTCTTTGGCAAATTGCCTGATAGATTCTAAAATGTTAATCATACCAATCGGTTATATCTATGTGAGAGTTATCATAACTTTATAACTATTTCACCAATGAAAACTAGAGATTTTCGGACTTAGAATTAAAGATAGATAGAAAATTGCCGAATTTTATGTATTTCGCTGTATTTTTATGTATAAAGACCTTGTTACCGGAACTTGTTTGCATTACGATTTGCTGGTCAAGTGTGCATGTGATTCGCCAAGTGTTGGCGGGAAAGCACAAATAACTGTAGGACCAAGAAAGGAATCGAATCCCATGGCCAAAAAGAAAGCAAAGAAGAGAACCACTAAAAAGGCTAAAAAGACTACTGAAGTCAAAGCCCGTACAAAAACACAAATCATGGCAGGCATCTCTGACGATACCGGATTGACTCGTAAAGAAGTCGCATCTGTTTTCGACTGCATGTCCAAAATGATTAAGAAAGACCTCGGCAATCGTGGTCCTGGTACTTTTACTGTTCCAGGTCTCATGAAAGTCAAAAAGAAAATCGTCAAAAAACGCCCTGCTCGTAAAAACGTATGGCTTCCATTGATGCAAGAGTTCCGTGACATTCCAGCGAAGCCAGCACGCAAAGCTGTAAAAGTTACACCACTCAAAGCACTCAAAGACATGGTCTAAACCTAGTTTTACTTTGAATTTCAAACAACGCCTCGCTTTTGCGGGGCGTTGTTTATTACCTCGTAGGCCATTCATTTAAGCAATGCATGTACGTATGTACAATTGCAACAACATAATTTATTGCTCTGAGATAATAAACTGTATAGAAACTACCTCGTAGGTAGTTTATTCTGCGTACATGCCGTTGCCAAAAGATCGAAGCCACATTGAAACAGAATTCCAAAATGAGCACACGATGGAACTCGATATTCTTGAGACAACATCGCTAG
>JABHZL010000031.1 GCA_018656645.1 Phycisphaerae bacterium | reverse complement strand
TAGCTTTACCTTTCATCTTGCCGCGCATCTGTTTGCGGAATTTGATTCTTTTTGGCATCCGTGGCATCGGATGTTCTCCTTCAACAAAGCCCTAAACGGGCAACTCTAATTAACGACGACCTCGAGCGCGACCCCGTGCACCTGCTGCACGTGAATCTGTTTGCTCTTCTTCTGCGTCTGTGTACATACCTTTGTAAATCCAAACCTTCACACCAATAATTCCGTAGGTGGTCGGAGCATGGAAACATGCATAATCAACGTTTGCTTGCAAAGTGGATAATGGAATCGAACCTTCACGAACCGTAAAGTTTCGAGCCATCTCAGCACCACCCAAACGACCAGAGATAAGAATGCGAACACCCTTAGCACCGTGCTGGATTGCTGATTCTGCTCTTTGCTTAAGCATGCGTCTAAAATTACCACGCTTTCGCATTTGCTCGCCGACTGCTTCAGCAACAAGGCGAGCGTCTGTATCTGGGTTCATAACTTCAATCAACTTGACTGATGCTTTACGCCCAGTCAATGTTTGAAGATCAGTTGTCAATTTTTCAATTTCTGAACCCTTAGGACCCACAACCAAACCTGGCCGTGCAGTCTTAACAATAACGGTTAATTCTTCGCGTGTTCGCTCGATGATGATGTCCGACACAGCAGCGAATGGCGGTGTGCGGTTCAATCGTTTGTCGACAAACTCTCGAATGCGGTAATCCTCTACGAGGAGTTCTGCAAACAAAGCTTTTGGAGCGTACCAGCGAGACTTATGTCCCTCAGTTACGCCTACGCGGAATCCAAATGGATGAACTTTTTGTCCCATTAGTTCCTCTCCCCAACTTGAATGATGAGGTGGCTCGTTGGTTTATGAATTGGATGTGCACGACCGCGGTCTTTTGGACGCCATCGTTTGATGACCGAACCCTCATCAACGCGAGATTCACTCACGTAGAGGCTCGAAACATCAGCACCTTGTTCCTCAGCATTCGCAATAGCACTGTTAAGAACAGCTTTGAAATACCACGCGGAGCGCTTTTTGGAAAACTCCAATTGCGAAAGTGCATCGTCAACTCGTTTGCCACGAATAAGTGTGGCAACAAGCCTTGCCTTACGAGGCGAGATGCGTGCGAATTTATGTGTTGCTTTGTAAGTCATAGTATTACCTCAGAGGAATTAGCTCTTGATGCCTTCCTTCTTATTGGTATGACCTCGGAAGAGTCGAGTGATTGAGAACTCACCCAACTTGTGGCCAACCATATCTTCGGTGACAAACACTTCTTTAAAAGCTTTACCATTATGAACCATAAAAGTGAAACCTACAAACTCTGGCGGAATGGTGCATGCTCGAGCCCAAGTTTTGATTGGAGTCTTCTTTGTACCAGCAGCCATCGTTTCTACCTTTCGGTAGAGTTTCTCGTCGATGAATGGTCCTTTTTTCAGTGATCGTGACATATCTTTTTCCTAGGGTCAGACCTTTAATTGTCCGTAACGTTTACTCTTACGACGGCGCAAAATGCGTGCGTCGGTCCACTTACCGCGTTGTCTTGTTCGTCCACCTTTGGACTTCGTGCCCGATGCACTTGCAGGTGTTCGACCACCCTTTGACCGACCTTCACCACCACCAAGCGGGTGAGAGTGGTGACTCATTGCCATACCACGAACTTTCGGACGACGACCGAGCCATCGGTTGCGACCTGCTTTGCCGAGTTTGACATTTTGGTGATCAGTGTTTCCAAGTTGCCCAATCGTTGCTCGGCATTCAACCGAAACTTGACGAATTTCACCACTTGGAAGAACGATCGTTGCAAAACGACCTTCACGGTTACTCAAACGAGCAGCCGCACCAGCTGAGCGGCATAACGCGCCACCCTTTCCTGGTTCAAATTCAATATTGTGTACAGTCAATCCAGTTGGAATGTATTTCAGAGGCATACAGTTGCCAACTTTGGGATCAATCGCTGAGTCAGAACTTTTGAGCGTGTCACCATCTGTGAGACCACGAGGTGCTAAAACGTATCGCTTTGTTCCATCTTCATATTGCACGAGCGCGATGTGGCAACTTCGGTTTGGATCGTATTCAATACCGATCACCGTTGCGACCATGTCATCTTTAAGGCGGCGGAAGTCGATTTTTCGGTATCGACGCTTGTGACCACCGCCACGACCGTGGACAGTAATTTTGCCTTGATTGTTCCTGCCACCATTCTTTTTGATTGGTGCAAGCAAAGATTTCTCAGGTTTTTTCTTTGTAACTTCAACGTGCAAGTTCACCGAAGCATTTCGGCGACCAGGTGTTGTTGGTTTGTAAATTCGAATAGCCATAGCAATTTCTTTCGTATGCGAACGGGTTCACTTAGAACAGTTCGATTCGATCCTCCGCATGTAGTTTCACAACGGCACGTTTTTCATTGCCGACTCTAAACCAACCAGCCTTGTTGCGACGCATTGAGCCCTTTCGGACTTGCGTTGCGACCGAGAGGACGCGAACACCGTAGAGTTCTTCAACGGCACGTTTAATTTGTTGCTTATCAGCACGTCGATCAACTTCAAAAGCAAATCGATTGACAGCACCAGCAGCAAACGTTGTTTTTTCAGTAACCAATGGTTTCTTAATGACTGTTGTTGCTTCCATTATTCCACCTCTTCCTTCTTCCATGCGGAACCGTCAAGGAATGCTTCGATTGATGCCTTGTCTACAACAAGGTAACGATGGTTGAGCAATTCAAAAACATTGAGTTGATCAACACGGATCGTGTCAACATTTTTCAAATTCCTTGCTGACACAGCGGCGTTTCTATTTTCGCTGTCTACTGCAACGAGGCAACTTCGATCGACGCCAACTGCATCAAGAATTGCTTTGAATGAATTTGTTTTTGGTGTTTCAAATTCGAGATCAACGATGCATTTAACTTCACCATCAACCAACTTCGCAAGCAGAGCATTACGGTTAGCAAGTTGCCTCATTTTCTTTGGCATTGCTTTGCGGAAATGCTCGTGCGTACGAGTCTTTGCAAATGTCACACCACCACCCTTGCGGATGTTTGTACGAACAGTACCCATTCGAGCATTGCCTGTACCTTTTTGTTTGTAAATTTTTCGAGTTGAGCCCTCGACCATACCGCGACTTTTAGTTCTTGCAGAACCTTGTCTTCGATTGGAGTGGGACATGACGTACGCTTGTTTAAGAAGCGTTGGTCGCACCTCGGAGCCAAGCAGTGTTTCATCGATATTAATCGATTCAACTTGCTTGCCTTCTCTGTTATATATTGGAAGTTCAATCATAATTTGTTCACCTAATACGGGGTTAATTTCCCTTACGCGCCCTGCTCTCCTATGCTGTCACACCCTCGGATGTCCAGTGATTTGCTGAACTGTGGTGGTTGCTAGGCAGAGATTGACTCGGCGTAGTTTCGTAGTTGTCGCTATCACCTGGTTCCCGTCCGTTCTACGAGAACGGCTAAGGCCTTGGCGATCAGCCAGCTGTGTTAACTGACTGCTGCTGTTTTCTTCCTATTTAATCGTTTTGCTTGTTGAATAATAACCATACCTTGATTTGCTCCGGGAATAGCACCCTTCACAACAAGAAGGTTCCTGTCTGTATCTATATTAATAATTTCGATTGAGCGGCAAGTAATTCGCTTGTTGCCCATGTGGCCTGGCATGCGCTTACCTTTTTTAGGTTTTGGGCCTGTACCTAGGTTGGTTGCATGACCATTGATTGATCCCGGACGGCGATGTGCACGCTTCACGCCGTGCGATGCTTCCAAACCCTTAAAGTTGTGACGTTTCATGCCACCTTGGAAGCCTTTACCTTTGGATGTTCCGATGATGTCAACGTATTTCACATCTTCAAAAATTGAAACGTCAAGTAATTGACCAAGTTCAACATCATCAACATTTTCCATTGTGCATTCGTTATGGAATCGTTTTGGAGCGGTGCCTGCTTTCGCATCATGACCGATGATGGGCATTGTTGCGCGGCTTGGCTTTACATCTTCATAACCAATTTGTATTGCGTTATACCCATCAGTTTCTTCAGACTTAATTTGCGTGATCACGCAAGGACCAGCCTCGACAATAGTCACAGGAACATTGGTTCCGTCTTCAAGAAAGTATCTTGACATTCCAATTTTTTTTCCAAGTAATGCTTTAGACATTGTCGGTGTTCCTTTGAGAACTGTGGGTTTTGATCAGAGGTCTTCAAGCGACTTGACCGAAGTGTTTCTTTACGTGAGCGTTATGCTTTAATTTTTACAAAAACACCAGCGGGAACAATGAGTCTATTTAATGATTCGATTGTTGATGCGTTGGCGTCTGTGATGTCAATGATTCTTTTGTGTGTTCGAATTTCAAACTGTTCGCGTGACTTTTTGTTTACAAAAGTCGAACGGTTCACGGTGTACACTTCGCGACGAGTCGGTAGTGGTACTGGACCGGCAACGCGTGCGCCTGTACGTTTTGCGTGATCGACAATTTCTTTTGCCGAAGCATCAAGCGCTTGATGATCGTACGCTTCCATTCTGATTCGAATAATTTGCATGAGGTTCTTTTCTCAACTGTTCTATTTGCATGCCCGCAACAAGCGAACACTCTCCAACTAACTGCGCAGCGCAGCGGAGCGAATCGAGGATTCTAGCCGTTCTTGACCCATTTTGTCAACACTCTTGCCCCCCTGACCCTTGGTCAAATTGACCGCGGGTCGTTACAGTGCCAAGAATGAATCCACTTCGATTACTATCAATAGCCCTCTTTTCTTCAACCGTTGCCGCCGCTCCGTATAAAAACATGAATATTGGGATAGAAATCACTCTCCCAAGCGAATCTAAGGTAGTTGCTACATCTAGTGAGCCGCCTTCTTGCATGGTGCAAGGTGGCATTGGTCAATCATCGTGGCACATGAAAATTGACAGAGTGCTTGATACAGATGAAAAAACGCCACAAGAATTGACTCTTATGGCGTATGAGAGGCAAAAAGATGAAGATAAAACGAAAATTCTTGATGATAGAGCAATCACTTGTGGCAATATCGAAGGGTGGTGGATGCGGACGACCCTCTATATAAAGGAGGCACAAGAATCCACCCTGTGCTGGCTATCGCTCCCGGTACATGGCAACCAAGCAATCATTGCTTCCATTCTTACAACCACAGAGGGGTGGCAGAGATCAGGGCCAGTTATTATGGCCTCACTCCAATCGCTAGTTCCTCTTGACCCTGCAATGGTATTAACCCAACGCATGGTCGGTCTTGATACTGCATCGACGCTTTTATCGGACTTAACCCAAGAATCGCTCTCTCCATCGATTGGTCAATCAAATTGGAGGCAAATTCAACAATACCAAGGGGAGCAAGTTCGACCCATCGACATTGGATACGCCCATATTACTTCGAGAATTGGCACCATCAGTGAAATTGGTACGTCGAGTGGCAACCAAGAGGAAAAAGGCCTCCTTGTTGAAGTCCGCTCAAGAATTGTGCCAAATCAGGAAACAAAAATTGTTACTGACACTGTTGGATATTACTGGATGAGTTTTGATGGAAAAGAAGAAATGTGGTCAAGTACTACAACTAGATGGAAAGGAAAGATCAAAACAGTTGAAAAGGAAACCGGTATTCGAAACCGCCCTACCCTTGGTGAACCAAATCCAAAACTCCTTATCCTTCGCCAAGATCTCACATCCAACCGCCAACTTTCTCCCGTTGAGGCAAAAATTACATCCCCGTGGCTTCCAAAAACACTTACATGGGTCATCGGTCCATGGCTAAGCAAGTCTCGTCCCACGCATTTATCGTGGAGAACACTGAACGACTACGTTGATCCTCCTGCACAAAGCATGCGGAATGATGAACTCAAAGCGACCGATATTGGATTCACCATCACAACTCGAATGGGTGACAGTGATGCACTTGTCGTTACGCATTACGATTCCGAAGGTCATTTTCTTCGGAGAACGTTAGGAAACGGAGCGGTTATCTTTGGAACGAATGAAAAAACTCTCCGAACAATTTGGGAGCCTAAAGGACTTTGGTAAGTTTCATCAATTCCGCTTCGTCATACAGTGGAAACGCCCAATCTCTCTTACTTGCAATTTTCTGAGATGCAAGCAGGGCCTTATGGTCTGGCTTCTTGCCGCATGCTGCAAGCATCCGATGCATGTCTAGGTACGCTACTCTGCGAGCTGCACTTCCGCGAGTGAGAGATTCTATGTTTGACAAAAACGCTTGTTTTTTCAAATCATCACCAGAAAAATACACACTTCTTGCAGAAGATATCGTTTCTATTTTTAATGGCAATTTCATCGTTGCAGTTACCATTACTTGCGGGCAAACTTGAACACCAAGCCAGTCCAAGCACCATTGCTCCATAACTCGATCGTAGCTTGCACCGCCTGTTCCATGTACAAACAAATTACCAATGCCTAATCGTGCAAGGAGTGTGAGAAAAAGTGCACGAGGTCGAATGCCATGACGATCATCTTTCCAAATTGGCAATGTACCAACTTCAAGAAATGAGATGCCACTTTCTGGAAATGCAGCAACCGCGTTGTTATACGCAGAATGACACGCTTCTGGCCTTGCAAACATTTCCTCAAGGAGCGCTTCGCCAAGAGGCGTTTTTGGCAAAGAAGTTGCAGCAATTTTTACATCTACCTTTGCATACTGAGCCATCAATGTGTCAGTAGCTGCCGCGATTTGCATTGCAGCATTTTGTTCTTCATTGTCCAACGCTTCAAGAAATCTGACATCGGCTGTCATAACTTCAAGTGGTTTTTGATCGCACAGTGGGATAAATGTATTGCTTTTTACAATATGCTTTTGTTCAATTTGAAGCAAACCGTTTTGTAACTTAGGACTTTCGATTGTGCCTACATCCCCTGCATGATGATCAACAACAAGGTGCACGAGTTTCGCGTTGCATTGCCTAGCAAATTCACTTGCTGCTATAAACTTTGCCAAAATTCCAGGATGAAAAAATATTGGTTGATGCCCAACAATAATGATATTTGCATCGGTTTCTAAGCCAAGCGACGCACGCGTTTTTTGTTGCCATTCCTTTACAGATGTACCGAATACATTTCCCAATGGTTCTACAAGCAACTTTTCCCATGTAACAATATCAGGCATTGTTTGAAGGATTGTTTCCTTGGTTAACAAGGCACTCTTTCCTCTGCTCTTGGTAATTGTTTCGCGTATCTTCCAAGTTCTCGGCATAGAACGGCGCGATAATGATCAATACGTTCTTGTGGATCATCAAGTGGACCCCCGAATGTTCGTGTTGGATCGTTATAAATTAAACGCACGGGTATTTCTTCAACGCGCAACTTCATTGCAGCGGCTTGCACCCACAGTTGAAGTGGAAACTCATATCCATTGACATCAAAATTAAAATGCTCAAGCGCTGATACCCTGTACGCTTTAAACCCACAAAAAGCATCGCTCAATGTAAATCCAAGAGCAGTGTTCAATTCACTCGTTATTTGTCTGTTAATCGTTTGGCGATCTTCTGGTGGCATGTCATTTTCAGGATGCAACTCCATGTACCTACTTCCAGAAATGATGTCGCTCTGATCATCCATGATTGCTTGTACAAACCGTGGTATAGCAGCTGGTTCGTGCTGTTCGTCGCAATCCATTGTGATAAGCCAATCGAACTTGTCAACGGCAGCCCATCGAAACATATCTTGTAAAGATCGACCGTATCCTCTGTTCTCAGAATGCCTGATGACTTCAACCGGATGCCCCGCTAGCAAAGCTGGTGTTAGATCATTTGATCCATCATCTACAACAAGCACATCATCTGTATAGTTGCACACTTCACTTAATACAGGGTTGATGTATTTCGCTTCGTTATACACGGGAATCCCGACCATTATTCTCTTCGTACTTCTCATACGAGTATTGTAAAGGAATCAGATAATGAGATAACTAATATTTAAAGCGCATCATTCTCTCCTTTTTCTCTAAGGCTATCGTGAAATCGTGAAGAAGGCAACAAAAAAAGAGCCCCGCGCTTGCGGGGCTCTTTCGAGAAATCACATTCTACGTGATGAGCGAATTTAGTCGCAATCACCACCGTCATTACCGAATTCGGCACAGTTGAGATAGATCGGATTTCCGTTCCATACATATGTACCATCATCGCAATAGCCGTCTCCAACCCATGATTCTGGGCAGCAATTTCCATTGCAATCTTCGATTTCACCAGCGGGGCATCCGCCCCCACCGCCACAATCAGGGCAGTCGCCACCGTCGCAGTTAAACTGGTCACAGTTGAGATAGATCGGATTTCCGTTCCATACATATGCACCGTCATCGCAATAGCCATCTCCAACCCATGATTCTGGGCAGCAATTTCCATTGCAATCTTCGATTTCACCAGCAGG
>JABHZL010000033.1 GCA_018656645.1 Phycisphaerae bacterium | reverse complement strand
GTTTGATTTCCGACAGATTTGTGCATGAGAGTTGCCACGATATCCTGTGGAATATTTGAAAGTTCTTTACGGCTCCATGTATCAGGTTCCCCGAGTAGCCTTGCCTGCGCATCAAGTGTATCGGCTGCAGCCTGTAACATTACAGAAGCATTCGATGCATGACGGTCTGCCGCGGGCCAAAGTTCCCGAAGTTTTGGCAGTACTTCAATTCGCAATTTCCCACGTGGAGTGGTTGTGTCACAGTTTGTTGGGTCATTACACCAAGTAACATCAGAGAGTGAACAAATATCCTCAAGCACAGCTGGGTCTGAATGTAGTAGGGGGCGGATGAGTGCAATATTTGTTGTTAGTTGTCTAGCAGCAGCCATGCCGGCTAATTTCCTTGGACCACCACCACGGCAAAGAGCCATCAACATCGTCTCTAGTTGATCTGTTGCATGATGTGCAACAGCGATTTGTGTCAAATTATTATTAGTCGCAATCGATGCGAGCTCGTTATATCTCCCTTTGCGAGCACCAGCAGCAAGTGATCCGTCAATTGGTGTGACAGTAATTTTTTTAGAAACACACTTGACCCCAAGTTTTTCACAGAGCGTTTCAACCATCTGTTGTTCGGCATCTGACTCACTTCGGATTCCATGGTTGATATGACCTGCAATCACATTGAGTGTCGAAGATTGTTGCAACGAAACTGCACAGCATAGAAGAAGGAGCGCAGTAGAGTCAGCGCCACCACTGACACCGACGAGGACGTTGTCCTTTAATTGGTTGCGTACTGATGCTACAAGTTTGTGTCTGCGAACTTCAAGTGGAATCGCTGACTTGTTCATACCGATGCGTGTGTTGGTTCAAGAATGTCAACTGACATGTAGGGCTTGAGGCAATCTGGGATGCGAATATTTCCATCTTTTTGTTGATGCATTTCAAGAAGTGGAATCAAAATGCGCGGGCTCGCAAGAACAGTGTTGTTGAGAGAATGTGCGAATACTGTTTTGCCATCTTCATCACGATATCGCATGTTGAGCCTTCTGCATTGAAAATCGTAGAGTCTCGAAGCGGAATGTGTCTCGCCCCAATCGCCGAGTGGTCTGTCCTGCTCGTCAAGATCTCCCCGTCCGGGCATCCAACATTCGATGTCAATCATGTCGGCATTCTTAGAGCCAAGATCTGCTGTGCAACATTGCAACAATCTATACGGCAATTCGAGCTGTTGTAGCAAATCTTCAACAATAGAAAGCATGTCTTTATGAAGTTGGCGGCTTGTTTCTTCATCTGCTTTGCAAATGACAACTTGCTCAACTTTTTCAAATTGATGAATGCGATACAAACCGGCAGTGTCTCTTCCTGCCGCGCCAGCTTCTCTCCGAAAACATGTTGAAAGAGTAGCCATTTTGATTGGCAAATCGCTGGAGTCTAGTATTTCATCAGCGTACATACCCATGAGCCCAACTTCTCCTGTGCCAGCGAGAAATAGGTCATGGCCTGAACCACGCTTAGATTCTTCGATGTGGTATGCCTGATCTCGACCAGTTGGAAAAAAGCCTGTGCCGACCATACACTCTTCTCTAAGAATAACGGGGACAGACATAGGTTTGTAACCGTATTTGTTTGTGATGAGATCGAAGGCAAACCGCAACACTGCTTGCTGTAAACGCATACCGTTTCCAGTGAGCATGTAGTGCCGAGTTCCGGACATTTTCACACCACGTTCAAAATCGACAAGCCCAAGTGATTCAACAAGTTCAAGATGTGTCTTAGGTTCGAAGCCTCGGTTTTCTGCAAATGTGTGTGACAAGTCAAAACCTTCAGGAGACCATGTGCGTAGTTGTACGTTGTCATCTGCAGATTCACCCTTGGGCACATCGGCATCTGGGGGTTGAGGTACTTGCAAGAGCAGCGCGTTCCAATCGGGTTCGATTGCTGCAATTGAATCGTCAAGTCGTTGGATTTCAGATTTGAGTGTAGAAGGCTTTGCTTCAAGTTCAGCAAGTTGTGTTTCTATTTGAGATTTTTCATCTTCATTGGCATTTTTTAACTGTCCTTTTAGCTTGCCAATCTGTGGACCAATTTCTTTAGAAATTCGATTTTGTTCAGCGCGGTGATCCTCTTTTTGCCGTTGCAAAAGTCTACGTTGCTCATCAAGGTCAAGAAAAGTAGAGATATCAACTTTGATATTCTTTGCCTTTGCCCCATCAATGAAATGTTGAGGATTTTCACGAAGTAATTTGAGATCAATCATAAAGAGTCATTTTTTTCTATAAGTTCTGGTGGAGCACCCCAGTGAAGTTTATCAACGAGCGTGTTCCAGTATGTGTTTGATGGGTTAAGCACTATTCGCAGTGAGTCAGATCCTTCTTTGGCAGTAATCTGAGTTCCTTCTTTGATGTGGCATTTTACTTGACCATCAATGATAAGAGAAGTGCCTTCATTCGCTTTGCGAAGAGTAATTTTTATTGACGCATCATTTGCAAGAATGACTGGCCGGACAGCTAATGAATGTGTTGCAACTGGCGTGAACACGATGACCTTAGAGGTTGGATCGACGATTGGTCCGCCAACCGAAACATTGTGTGCCGTAGAACCAATTGGTGTAGAGACAATCATGCCATCGCCACGAAGGGTTGGAGCATCAATGCCATTAATAGAGAGATCAAATTCTAAAATTCTGAAGGGATGCCCCGCAGCGATCATCGCTTCGTTCATTGCAACCATTGGTTTCCCGCCATCAACGCTTATTTCAAGCAATAGAACAGAAATTACGGTGGCAGCATCTGAAAAAACTACGTTTTGATGTTCAATAAGTGACGCAGCGTCAAACGTTGCAAGAAAACCTAAGCGCCCACTATTGACGCCAATGAGAGGGATGTTTGCTTTGGCAAGCAGGGGACCATAGTGAATCAGTGTGCCATCTCCGCCAATAGCGATCGCAGCATCGCATGGTGTTTGCAAATCACTTCCAACAAACTCGACAACTTCAGATAGATGTGTTTCAAGTGAAGTGGAGATGGATGCGATCGAATCGTTCGTACGATCAGCAAGCAAAATGACGCGTTTTTTTGCCATGTGGGGATTGTAACTATATGCGTCTAGTTAGGTCTGAGGAGTAACGTGATTAGCTCACTAAGCCCTTAGTCAGTCGCATAAATGCAGTTTCAAGATTCACTTGCTCGCCTTGCATCGAGAGAATTCGGAATCCTCGAGCAATTAAGCGGTTTGGTAATTCAGATCGCTCGAGGTTTGATTCTGCACTGATCGTGACATCGATGCGATGTGTGCCGTTGTGTTCAACAACATCAACCATTGAAATGCCATCTACAGTTCGCAGAAGGGCAGCAGCATCTTCAGCACGTTCAGTTACCTCGATGTGTACAAGTTGTCCTACTTTAGCTTTGGACAGAATGTCGTCAACTGAACCAGAGAACAATAATTTGCCTTGTTCAATAATTCCAACGCTTGTGCAGAGTTCGGCAAGTTCATGCAGGATATGTGAACTAATAAGAATTGTTTTGCCCATTCGATGTAGTTCTTTTAACAGAGCGCGGATTTCAATTCTTGCTCGTGGATCTAAACCAGATGCAGGTTCATCTAGCAATAATACTTCTGGATCATGAAGAAGAACTCTCGCAATTGAGAGCCGTTGACTCATCCCGCGACTTAAGCCTGCAACTTCTGCGTTGGCTTTGTAATGTAGTTCTGTGAGTTCAAGTACATCTCCTACAGCGCGGTGCCGTTGGGATCCGCTAAGCCCATAACAACTTGCAAAGAAATCAAGATATTCGCTGACTAGCATGTCATCGTATGAACCCATGAAATCTGGGACGTACCCGATGATTGGTCGGATCTCTGCATTTTGATAACCAATGACTTTTCCTCCAACACGCGCTTCTCCCCAAGTTGGTTTGAGAAGGGTCGAAAGAATTTTGATTGTTGTGGTTTTGCCAGCGCCGTTGGGTCCAATGAATCCATAGCATTCACCAGCGCCAATCTCCAAGTTGAGATTGTCAAGAGCGACGAGTTCACCATATTTTCTTGTAAGGTTAATTGTTTGAATCATTGCGTAATGCCTAAAGGATACACCCAACGAACCATTGTCATGCCATCACTTTTGCTAATTTCTTCGCCATCCACTTCTATGGGGACAGGGATAGATGCATTTTTAACAAAACCCATAATGATGATACATGGTCTGCCAAACCAACTTGCCATGTCAAGTTCTCGCCCACCCTCTCGAATCATGGTATTTGAGGGTGGTGATTTTTTGCTGCCCTCTCGTTTTCGATACACAGGGGGTTTGAGATGGGAATAAAGCGAAAGCATTTCGAGGCGCTTTGCGATTTCATCACTCGGCATCGCAGCGCCATTTCCATACGCATCCCAACGATTCTCTTGTTTGTATCGTTCGTCAAAGCCGAATGCTAACTTGGCATCAACTGTCGGTTCAAATCTGTGAAGAGAAAGAGACTCTTCGGGGTCCCAAGTTTGAGAGAGCCTCCACGAATACGCAACATTAAGCGGCTTGCCACTCTCGCTCATTTTTATCCAAGGAAGATCGTTGCCAGCATTATCTTTTGCATGCAATGCTGGTGTTATTTTGTTGTCGGTTATCCAAACAACAGTAACGTCGAACAGAGAAATATTCATTTTGTTGAAAATTAAACCGGAAAGCCCGATAGGCGTGCCATTTTCGAGAGTTCGGACAGATGGACCTTCGTCAAGACCAACTCTAATGAGCGATTGATACGTATCTGATTGCAAACCACCTGCCCAATTAAATTGAAAGTTAGAAGTAGTTGCTCTCGAAGGCTGATCGAAATAAGAGGGGACTTGATCAACGTTCATTGAAACGTGACGTGTGTCAGCAAAACTTGGTGCTTTTGATAATTCAGAAGGTGTCCAGGGCATCAATAAATTCGCACTTCCCCCGATTGAAATTTGGTTGTTACTGTAATTTGGTAAGTAGAGCGAAAACCATCCATGTACTTGTTGCCTCGGTGCACCGTATACTTGATCGATGATAGAAAGATGTCTTAGTGGTGTTGTAACACTTGATGTAGTTTGTGCAAGGATCCATGTTATTGCAGTAAACACAAGAGAAGTTGTTGCAAACCACATCCATGACCATCTGAGTTTTTTCTTTTTTCGAAGTATAAAATATCCAATCGGACCACCGACGATGATGTAGGAAAGAACAAGAACAAAGACAGTACCAAGACGACCGCCCGCAGTTGTAGACATGGCAATCGTTTGTGCAGCAATTGCGCCCATTGGGAGCGTGGTACTTGTTGGAATTGTTCCTGAAAGCAGTTCGAGGTCGTCAAGTTTTTGCAGCGCTGTTGGAGAAGGCGTGTCGCCCCGCCTTCCGAGAATGCGATTCCAAAATACATCCGCTCTTGGCAAACCAATTGCAGCGAGTCTCCCATCAGAAAGATCTACACCAATAATTGAACACATGCCTACACCGTAATCTTTTGTAATCGCGATGACACGAGAGTCTTGCAACGTAAACAGTGGCGTGTGTTTATGCGCATCGAAAGAACGAACTGTTAACGTCAAAGGACTATAGTTTCGAGGATTCCCTAGAACATGCTTGAAGTCAGAAATCTCGGCGTTGCCAAGTGTTGGTTGAATATCACTGAGGATAGAAGCAAGTGGGCCTTCTTGGGAACCGAGCGCCCAAGGATTTCCAATAGTCGGCAAGATGATGACCAAATGCCCACCCCGAGAGACCCATTCTTCAATGGCTTTTGCTTGCCGGTAATCTAATTCTGGAGGGGCATCAGCCCAAACGAGTGTGTCAATCGAATCAAAACAAGGCCACGCGTCAGGAAGATCTTCTGGCTGAAGTCCAGAAATAGTCGTAGTTGGTTCAAGGACAGTCACGGCTTTTCCTGCTCCCGCTAATCCCCCAAGACCAACCCTGCGCGTTCCAACGACAGCGATAGCCCCATGCCTAAGAGAAAGAGGAGCTGCGTTTACAGATTGCGGAGAAAAACGAAACGCAGTTAATTGTTCGCTTGGTATCCCGTCAACAAGCGTACGAAGTCGAAGTGTCCAGGGCGTAGTTCCGTTTGCCCATGGTTGTACAGGAGCGTAGAGCCACGTTGAAACATCTTGGTTTGGCGTTAGTGTAATCGGTCGTCCCCACGCGACAACATCACCATCACCGTCAGGTACGTCCCAAGAAATCCAAGCGGAAATTGGTTCTGGAATTGTGTTGGAGACCGTGATATGGAGAGGTGTTATTTCACCCGCTCGCCACGTATTTCCAAGACCGAACGAATCAACGGTAATCGTGTAGTCACCAGCAGCGGTGAGAAATGCAGCAGTGAGTACACAAGTAATTCCGATCATGATTGAATGGATGCGTACTTATCAAGAATGGCAGCGTGCGCGAGGACGCCGTTATGGAAGCACGAAAGTTCAAACTTTTCATTTGGCGCATGGATGAGATCGTCATCTAGTGAAAAGCCAACAAGGACAGCATCGACACCTAGAATTTCTTGGAACGAACCAACGACGGGAATCGATCCGCCAGAACCAATGAGAACTGTTGGGTTAGGGAAAATTTGCGTGAGTGCATCGCTTGCTGCACTTAGCCAAGGCGAGTCAGTTGGTACAGAAATAGCAGGGGCTACACCAAAACTTGTGATGTTCCAGTGGCAACCATCAGGTGTTCGTTCTTCGAGAAATGCTCGTAAGTTGTCTTCGATTTGTTGAGGATTTTGGTTTGCTACAAGTCTGCAACTTATTTTTGCAGTTGCAGACGCACCAATGACAGTTTTGGCGCCTGAGCCGGTGTACCCAGCGAAGAGACCATTGATGTCACAAGTTGGACGCGCCCAAAGTCGTTCAAGCGTGGTAAAACCTTCTTCACCATATGTTGCTTTTGCACCGGATGATTCAAGGACAAGAGCGTCTGCGTCGCCCAAAGAATCCCATTGCAAAGACTGTTCTTTGCTAACTTCAGCAACGTCGTCGTAGAAGTTTGCGATTTGCACTCGACCCTGTTCATCATGGAGTTCTCCAAGTATTTTTGTAATTGCATTGGCAGGGTTTACAACTGCGCCTCCATAACCTCCACTGTGCAAATCATGAGACGGGCCGTGGAGTGTTGCTTCGATATACACAAGTCCACGAAGTTTGCTTGTGATTGCAGGAGTATCTACATCCCACATACCAGTGTCACACACGATACAGGTATCAGCGAGCAAATCATTTTTGTGCTCATGTAGAAACGGTTCAAGGCTCTCGCTTCCACATTCTTCTTCACCTTCAAAAAGCATGATGACACGAACGGGAAGTTTTTTGTGCACAGCCTTCCATGAACGCACTGCTTCGACAAACGTCATGAGTTGCCCCTTGTCATCAGCTGCGCCGCGAGCAACAATGCGTTTCCCGCGAGGGCCTTCTACAACTGCTGCTTTAAACGGATCATCATTCCATTCATCGAGTGGTTGTACCGGTTGTACATCGTAATGCCCGTAATAGAGTACTCGAGGTGCACTTGGTCCTGCCGAATCATCGCTAGCAACGACCATTGGATGCCCTTTTGTTTTGTGGACGGTTGTATCAAGACCAATGGAACGCAGATCTTCTGCGAGATGCTCTGCACAACGATGCACTTCACTTGCAAATTCTGGGTCTGTGCTCACACTAGGAATGCGGAGGAGTGCTTGTAATCTTTCGATTGAAGCAGCTTGGTTTTGATCAATATGATCTAGGACAGGTTGTAATGTTTCGTTTGCTACCAGTTCAGACATTGTGGGGTCTCATATTCTTCGTTTTCATTTGCGCATTGAACAATACCATTTTCAATTGCAATAACAAGTGGTGTTCCAATAATCCAATCGACACCGATTGGAAGTTCAGTTTCTTTGCAATCAAAGCAAGGGTTTTCGAATAATCCTTCGGTAAAGAATCCTTCTTTTGATTCAGGAATCGCAACAAGAGTCGTCGGTACCCTGAGATCAAAGAATGTGTCTAAGTACAAAAGATTTTCACAATGGTCACAAGTTTTTGCATAGAAAATGACGTACTGTTTTCCTTCGTGTATATCTTGGGGCCAATTTTCTATCCATCCAAATAAGTCAATTGAATCAATGGATTGTCCAACCCAAGAAGAAACATCTTGTGGGTACCAAGAATCTGGAAGGTTCGTTTTATTTTTTTCTAGTGAATAGAAAATACTGCTGAACGTGAAGGTCCAAGCGAAAAATATAAAAAAGCCTGCAGCGATCGGAGCTCGAGCGCCTTTGTTCATGTGGCAATTACTGATTCGAGGTTTGAATATGATGATTGCTAGGAGCAAACTCGCATCAATGATAAACATTGTCCAAGGCGAGAGGGAGTGGTCACCGAGGCACCCGCAACTGGTTTCACCACGCGAAATTGCGACGATAAGAACGAGCAAGAAAATGCTGAGCATGACAACAGCGGCAGTTCTTGCAAGCTTTGGCATGAATAACATGACGCCAACAAATGCAAATTCAATTGCTGTCAATATTCCAAGAAGAAGATGAAGATGATCAGCAAAACCAATGGCAGAGCCAGCATCGAGGATTGTTCGTGGAAGGGATTTTGGCGAAGCGCCACTTGCCTTGGTAAATGCTCCAAAAAAGATCCACGCTGGCACAACCAACCGTACGAGTAGGGCGCCAATCCATCCACTAACAGTGTTTGTTTTTGAGGACTCTGCCGGTGGATTGTTCTGGGGTTGTTTTTCATCCATCCCCACATTCTACCGAAATACGCATTTGACCCGCGGTCAATCTGACTACGGATTAGGTTGCGTGTGCGGGTTAATTATTTACGGCGGCGTCGGTTAAAGGCAAATGCCGCGAGGACGAGTGCTGCGGGTGGAGCTGGAATCACAGAACCGGTAAACGTTTGCGTTCCGTCTCCGTCAAAGCCCCTTGTACCAACGACAGACCAACCGTTGTCCCAACTGACGAATTGGAATGCTTCAGCATCTAGCCCAGCATCGCCAACTATGCTTGAGAAGTTGTAGGAGAGCATGTCTCCATATTCCATGCCTGCCCAGCCAAAACCATCACCGCTACCGATAGATCCCCAAACAAAGGTAGCACCTAGCGTTTGAGATCCAAATGGGGGCTGGATGAGATTCCAGGCGTCCTGCGTAGAATCGTTGATATACAGTGACAAATCATTTGAAGCAGTAGAAACAAGACCAACAGATGCATCAATCCCAGAATCACCACCACCTAATTCTTGATCCATGAGGGTAAATAGGGCTAAGCCTGCGGGGGTATCGATTGGGAGAAGAGAGATTTTTGCATCCGTGTTTACGCCCCAAACGTTCAATTCTTGATGAATTGCAGTTAGATCAGAAGTCGAGAGATATGGCGATGTGTCCTCGAGAATGCCAGCAATTGAATGTGATTGAAGTTGATACGACCCAGCACCGTCAATTTGCACAATGCTAGCAAGTGATTCGGCAGCTAGAAGCGTTGGGATGAGTATGATTGCGTGTTTTGTATACATAGTGCTTCTCTCGTTGGAGTGGGGGTCTAGACTTTGTATGTTTCGTCATCTCAATAGGTCTATCTGAAGATAACTCGGCGAACATCCTTTAGAAATAGAGTTGCATTTGTCAATTCAGTTCGGGTTATGCCGATTAAGTGCTTATCTTGGCAAAATGGGTAATTTGTCTATAGTTCTGATGGTCAGACGTTTGTGGTGGTAGTATCCCCACCATGATTCATTTCTTACTCGCATCAGCGACAGATATAGCCGCATCTAATTCGATCTCGACTTGGATTGATTCGTTCGCCTCAGACTGGATGAAGCAAGATTTTATTGGCATGGAGTATTGGCGGTGGGGGGCCCTTGTAATTGGGATTGCAATAGGTTTTGCCGTGGACCTTATTGTTCGAGCTCTACTTCGGAAAGTTCTCAGGTCGATTACACATGCTGATCATCCAGATGTAGAACTCAAAAAAATACTTCGACAAGTTCCACGCCCAGCAGGTGTTGCTGCAGGTGCTGCCATTTGGCTCGTTCTTCTTCCAGTTATTGGATTGCCAGATATTGCAAACGGAATCATTGAACCAGTAGTCAACGTTTATATTACGCTTGCTGCAATTTGGTTTGGATTCCGTGGCACTGATTTGATCTCATGGGTCGCAGCTCAAAAAGCAAAACAATCTGCAAACAAACTGGACGACCTACTTGTTCCGCTCCTTCGCAAAACACTCAAAGCGGTTGTCATCGTATTTGGCTTGGTCTATCTCGCTAGTGCAATGAATATTCAACTTGCACCACTCATTGCTGGATTAGGCATTGGAGGTTTGGGTTTTGCATTTGCCGCAAAGGACACACTTGAAAATTTCTTTGGTTCAATTACTGTAATTTTAGATAAACCATTTGAAATTGGTGATTGGGTTGTTGTTGATGGTGTTGAAGGAACAGTTGAATCGGTTGGTATGCGATCAACAAGAATACGGACGTTTTACGACACTCTCGTCACAATTCCAAACTCTATTTTGATTACAACTAAATGCAACAACTACTCCAAGAGAAGATTTCGGCGTTGGAAGCAGATGGTAAGCATTGCGTATGACACATCTCCTGAAAAAATAGCAACATTTTGTGAAGGTATTCGTGAGCTACTGAGAATTCATCCATATACCCGCAAGGATTACTACCAAGTTTGGCTGAATGAATTTGCAGGTTCAAGTTTAGATATTTTGGTGTATGTCTTTTGGAAAACACCAGATTGGCCAACAGAATTGCGTGAACGCCATCGATTTATGCTTGACATCATTCGACTTGCTGGTGAGCTCGGAGTGGAATTCGCATTCCCCACTCGCACGCTCTATTTGCGAAAAGAAGATAATTGGCAAGATGGTGCTGAATCTATTCCTGCAAAACGTCCTGCAGGGTGGTCAGAAAAAGCAGATGAAGAAGGGCGCAATCTTGTTACATCGTTCACCGAAGACGACGACTGGCGATCACATCTTCCTCCACCATACACATTCACAGGTGCAAAAGATGGTGGTGGTGATGGAGACGGAGGCGGTGAGGGTTAAGTTACGGCAAGTTGTGGTAGCGCACACTTTTTAATTGCTTCAACTATGTATTGCACATCTTCTAATGTGTGGAACGGCCCAAATGACACGCGTACAGTGCCGCCGAGCGTATCGCTTCCCATTGTTTGATGTGCAAACGGGGCGCAGTGCAAACCCGCTCGGCTTTTAATTCCTGAAATATCTTCTAGTCTTTTTGCAACAATATGTGGTTGTTCTTCAAAACGTAACGAAAACACGCCGCATCTATTCTCAATCGTTTGTGGCCCTACAATGTTCACTCCAGATACTCTGCGAATTCCCTCTATAAATGCGGAGCACAAATTCATTTCGTGTTTGTGCAGTGTTAGCACGCCTTGCTCTTTGATCCACTGCAAACTCGCTGCAAGTCCGTAAATTCCTATCATATTGTGAGAGCCCGATTCGTACTTGTCTGGTAATTCAGAGGGTTGCACAGGGAACTCACTCGCACTACCAGTACCACCAAAGCGGTGGGGTTCGAGTATGTGTTCTATTCCACTTCGAATGATTAGTCCGCCGGTGCCAAGTGGGCCAAGCAATCCTTTGTGCCCAGGAAAAGCAAGCATGGCAATGTTCATTGCTTGCATGTCTATTGGTGTGTGCCCGATTGTTTGAGCAGCATCGACAAGTAGCGGGATATCTTGACACGTACGACCAATTTCTGCAACATTTTGTACTGTGCCCGTGACATTTGAACCATGTGCAATCGCAACGAGTTTTGTACATGGAGTAATTGCTTCAGCAATGTCACTTGGATTCACCAATCCCGTTTCTTTGCACGCTTGAACAACCGTGTGCGTTACTCCTGTTTTTTGGAGTGCATGGAGAGGGCGGAGTACAGAGTTGTGATCCATTGCAGTTGTCACAATGTGTACTTCTTCGTCTTGAAAGTGAGAAGCGATACCGTTGATCGCAAGGTTTAAAGCATCTGTGCAGTTCAACGTAAAAATGCAATGTGTATCTAGTGGAGCGTGTATAAGTTCGCAAAGTTCGGATCTGCACTTGTCGAGTACATTTGTTGCATCAGTTGCTTCTGCATACGCGCCGCGTCCAGGGCTTGCGCCACAATTTTCTTGATATGAGACCATTGCTTCAACCACGCATTGTGGTTTTGGGAAGGATGTCGCTGCGTTATCAAAGTACGACAGCATGATCAAACAGCAAGAGGTTCAAATTCTAAACCGTGGGCTTCCGCAACCGGCTGGTTTGTAAGTGTGCCTCGATTTGTGTTGATTGCGTTTGCAAAATGGTGATCACGTTTTGCTAATGCATCAGCATTTGTAGCAGCAAGTTTGATAACCCAAGGCATGGTTGCATTGGTCAAAGCTTGCGTAGAAGTTCTTGCAACAGCACCAGGCATATTTCCAACACAGTAATGTACGACTCCATCTACGTTATAGATTGGATCGGTGTGTGTTGTCACTTTTGCTGTTTCAACACACCCGCCTTGGTCAATGGCAACATCAACAATGACTGAACCAGCATCCATTAACGATAGATTTTCTCGTGTAATAAGATTTGGAGCTTTGGCACCAGGAATGAGTACCGCACCAATGACAAGATCTGCCCATGCAAGGTGATCGCGAATTGCTTCTGGGTCGGAATAAATAGTTTTGCAGTTTGCAGGCATAAATTCACCTAGCTCTCGCATGCGATCAATATTGATGTCCATGATGACAACGTCTGCGCCCATACCAGCAGCAACGCTTGCTGCACATGTTCCAACAACACCACCGCCAAGAACAAGAACTTTACCAACTTCAACTCCAGGTACACCGCCAAGCAAAATGCCTCGACCTCCTTGGGGTCGTTCTAAATATTTTGCACCTTCTTGAACAGATAACTTTCCAGCGATTTCACTCATGGGAGTGAGCAGGGGGAGGTGTCCGTGGTCATCGGTAAGTGTTTCATACGCAACAGATATGCAGCCACGTTCAAGACAACCGATCGTGAGATCCTTGTCTGCAGCAAAATGGAAGTATGTGAAAACGGTTTGACCATCTCGAATCAGAGAGACCTCTGCAGGTTGTGGTTCTTTGACTTTCACGATGAGGTCTGCGCTTCCCCACACATCCTCTTGGGAATCAACAATTTTTGCTCCAACAGCATCGTAGCGGGAGTCGTCGTATCCACTGCCAGCGCCAGCGCCCGATTGGATCAGGACGGTGTGACCATTTCTGACTAATATCTCGGCACCGACAGGTCGCATGCCAACTCGATATTCATCTTTTTTTACTTCTGTAGGGATGCCAACAATCGTCATGATGTACTCTCCATTTTGGGTTCTCAACGGGGAATCATATCGCAGACGAGCGTAGAAGGCTATGGCCGAGGCTCTCATTTGGTACACTCGTCATCCTTAGATAGTCAGGATAAAGGTACCTCCCAATGATTCAACGAATTCTATTTTGTATTGCCACAATATTGCTTGTTTCTGCCCCCCTCGAAGGTAGTGGGAGAGATGGAGTAATAACGGAACTTAACAGTTCTGACCTTGTCAAAGGTACCGAAGAAGCTCAAGCGTGGCGTGTTTATTTTGACGGTTGCATAGGTTTAACAGTTCCTCCTCAGCCGTTGAGTAACACCTTTAACATGAATACAGTCTGGCCAGAAATGGATGGTTGGCAAAGTGTTTCAAGGTGGGCTTTAGAAAACGAACATATGGAAGCAGCAATTTTAACTTCTGCAAGCAGAATTATTATTGGCCTCCCTTATGGAAGTGAGAGTGTGCCAAAGAGTTATCGCGACGCTGGCATTTTTGTAGAAATTGGCGAAGACGACCGTCTTCACGATCTTAACTTTTCTTATATTGAAACAGTGCAACTTGCTTCACTATGGACAACTATTGAATGTTACCGTCTACTACAAAGTGGTGAAGCAGATCGTGCTTCGAAACTTGCGATGGCACAACTGATTGTGCTACGCAAATTTTGTGATCGGATTTTTCTTGATGAAAAAATTGCATTCATGAAAATGCTTGGTGATGGACTTGCTAATTTTAGAGACATGATGTACATGTACCAAGAAGCAATAACACCAGAAAAATTTCGCGAAATAGCACGTGAATGGATTCCATATCTTCGTGTAGATTCATCAAGGTTGTTAATGCCAGTTGGTGATCAAATTGTAGCGAAGGCATTACTCGATGAACTTTTTACAACCAGAGGTGATGCAGATTCAGCAAAATTCCGCGAAATACTGACTGATATTCAAGTGAAGGAAGAACCGCTAACACGGTTTGGTGCCGCAAGATTTTGGGAATCGATGGCATACATTCATAGCGGGCACGGTGCATCTGTTGAAAAACTTGAGAAGATTTACGATGATTGGTGGAGGCGATGGAGATTGCGGGCGTTCCATCCCCAACTCAATATTGATTCTGAATTAGAAAAATCTAACCCCGTTAAATATGCTGCGGTTCGATTGATTGTTCGTGATATTCAAGGGTTGTTTTATCAACGCGATGTTCTTTGGACGCAAATCAATGGAACAGCTGTTTCTGCGGCATTTTGTGGATACAAAAACCATTATGGCGTGTATCCAAAAAGTTTGAAAATGTTATACGCCCAGTTTTTACATCGAACAAGTAACCTTGATCGATTTAAAGATTTGGAAAAACGTACGGATTCGGATTGGTCTTTATACAACGCTCCAGTGGGTCATTTTCATTACCGAAGAATTGATAAGAAAACAGCCTTGGATACAGAAAACAGTGATCGACTTTGGATTGATGCGAACGCATGCATTCTTTATAGCGTTGCTGCTGACAAGGAAGATAATCGAGGTAGCAACGAAGCAACTGATTTGATTTTATGGCCACCTGTCAAAGTGCTAGAACGAAATGCTGGAATCACGAAGTAATATGTCTGAAATAGAAAATGTCGTCATTATTGGAAGTGGGCCAGCAGGATGGACATCAGCGATTTATGCATCGCGCGCAGATTTGAATCCGTTATGTGTTATAGGGGTTCCCAAGAGTACGCCGTCTATTGTGCTTCCAGGAGGCCAGTTGATGTTGACTACCGAAGTGGAGAATTACCCCGGTTTTCCTGAAGGGATTACAGGCCCAGAACTCATGGCAGGTTTTCAAAAACAGGCAGAGCGATTTGGAGCTCGCAGTCTTTCGAAAGATATTGTCTCATGCGATTTTTCAACGCGGCCATTTGCTCTAGAAACATCTTCTGGTGAAACAATCTTTGCAAAATCCGTCATCATTGCAACTGGCGCCACTGCGAATTGGCTTGGTATTGAAAATGAAATGCGCCTAGCAATGAGTGGTGGTGGGGTGAGCGCTTGTGCTGTCTGTGACGGTGCTTTGCCTGTGTATCGAGACCAGCCACTTGCAGTTGTTGGTGGGGGTGACAGTGCGCTTGAAGAAGCCAGTTATTTAACAAAGTTTGCCTCTGAAGTTTTCATTATTCATAGACGAGACGAATTCCGAGCATCAAAAGCAATGCAGCAACGCATTTTTGATTCTGAAAAAGCGACGCCTGTTTGGAATAAAGTTGTTGTTGATGTTCTCGGAGAAGATTCGATCACAGGGGTTTTGTTACAAGATACTGTGACGGGTGAAGAATCAACGCTTGAAGTAAAGGGGATGTTTGTTGCAATTGGTCACACACCAGCAACGGCGTTTTTAGATGGAAGTGGCATTGCCCTTGACGACAAGGGATACATCAATCTTGCAACTCGAAGTAGTGCAACGAATATCGAAGGTGTTTTTGCGGCAGGTGATGTTGCAGACTCACACTATCGACAAGCGATCAGTGCTGCAGGTATGGGTTGTCAAGCGGCGATCGATGCCGAACAATATTTAGCACATTAATTCCAACACAGGTTGCTGTATACCGAGCGACATACTTACTTTGCGTGGATCAGCCACGCTATAAAGGTTTGTCTCCTGCATACACATCCGGTGCAAGTTTTGTAATAATTTTCGCTCCAACAGCATCGCCCCAGACATTCACAGCAGTACGGAACATATCAAGAATACGATCCACGCCGATGATAATGCCAATAGCGGCAACAGGCAGTGGTCCTTCGTTACTTCCAGTGAGGCTGCTGTTCACTGCTCCAATGACAATGACCATTGTGACCAAGCCCGCAGATGGTATGCCTGCAGCACCAACTGCTGCGAGTGTAGCGGTGATGACGACGATGATCAGTTGGCTAAATTCAAGTTCAATTCCAAAGAGTTGGAAAAGAAACACAACTGCAACGGCTTCGTATAACGCGGTGCCGTCCATGTTGATTGTTGCACCAAGTGGCAACACAAAATTGGCAGCACGTTTGGAACATTCACCCTCGTTCTCGGCAGCATCTATTGTGACAGGAAGTGTTGCCGAACTTGAATCGGTGCCGATCGCTGTCATGAGTGCTCGTTTCATTCGCCACATAAAGCGAAATGGTTGTCGTCTTGTAAATAACCACAACACAAAGGGAAGCACAATGAGTCCGTGGATAAATAACCCAGATAGTACAGTCCCCATGTATAACCCTAGTGGTCCAGTGATTGAATTAAAACCGATCCGTCCAACTGTCCAAGCCACTAAGAAGAACACGCCAATTGGCGTCAACCAAATTACCCAGTGCACTAAAATCATGATTGCTTCAAAAGCACCGCTGCATGCTTCTCTGGCAACCTTAGTTTTATCGCCACCAGCAGAAAGTGCAAGACCAATAGCAATTGCAAAAACAATAATACCAAGGGGTCGTCCATTGACCATGTCACTAAATACATTCGTTGGAACAATTTGATGCAGAATATTCATCCATGAGGAGCCTAATGTTTGAGCGTTCCCACTTGCAGTTTCAAACACTGAACTACTTTGCCTAAGAGTTTCTTGTATCTCTGGAGCAAGTACGCCCGGTTGAATCCATGTCACGAGTGTTGTCCCGAGAATAACAGCCACCAACATCGTTGCAAAGTAATACAACAAAGTTGCGGATCCGACGATTCCAAGCTTTGCGGGGTCGCCAATATTCGAGATGCCGGCAATTACACTGAATAAAATGAGAGGGATGATGAGCAATTTGAGTGGTCGAATCAAAACCAGATCGCCTGCTTGTTTGAGCCAGTGATCTCCGTCGATGGAGACTCCTTGCTGAAAGAGCCCAAATTCCCCATACAGAGCACCAAGTACAAGCCCAAGAAGGATTAAAAAAGTCAATAAATTCGTTCGCCGTTTCTTCATGTTAGGTAGGCTACCAAGCATGTGCGGTATTGCGGGCATTTGTAGACGAGATGGACGACCAATTCCTGAGCATTGGGTCGCTATGCTCGATGATTCGATTGCTATGCGTGGTCCTGACGCAGCAGGGCGGTTTCATGACAACGTGGGCGGTGTAGAGATTCTGATGCTTCATCGCAGATTGAGCGTGATTGACTACGCTGGGGGAGGCCAGCCAATGGTCTCATATGAAAATGAATCTCCAGAAATGGCGATGGTCTTCAACGGGTGCATTTACAACAATGCCGAACTCAGGAAAGAACTCTGTTCTCTTGGTGCAACCTTTTCCAGTGATCACAGTGATACTGAGACGCTGTTTAGAGCGTATGAGCAGTGGGGCTCAGATTGCACAGATCGTGTAGATGGCATGTACGCTTTTGCATTGTGGGATAGAACGGCATTGCAATTATCTTTATTCCGCGATCCCTATGGTCAGAAACCGCTTTACATTCTCGATCTTGGCGTTGCAGGGGATGGCTGTGTATTTTGTTCAAATCCTGCTCCGCTGCAAAAAATAGCAAATGAACTTGGTATAACAAAGATGTCATCATTGAGTTTGCAAAAATATTTACAGCTAGGATATTTGACAGGTAACGACACTTTGATTCAACCAGTTCAATGTGTTCACCAAAAGATTGTTCCTCTTCAACAAACAAGTGAGAGTGTCGAGGGAGCAATTCGCGGTAGCGTCATTGACCACCTCGAATCCGATGTTCCGCTCGGTTGTTTTTTGAGCGGCGGTGTGGACTCTTCGCTCATCGCGGCCTTTGCTCAGCAAGAACTGGGCAATTTGCAAACGTATTGTGTGAAGATGGATGACCCTGCATACGATGAATCTTCGTACGCCTTGGAAGTTGCGAAACATCTTGGAACGACGCATCAAACACTTCGAGTTTCAATGGATCCTGCAGCCGATCTATTGACTTTGATTGGGCAACTTGGACAACCATTTGCAGACAGTTCGATTTTACCTACGTATTGGATTAGCAAGGCTGCTAGAAAAGAAGTGACTGTTGCGCTCTCAGGGGACGGCGGAGATGAGTTATTTCTTGGCTACAACCGATATCTTGCAATCAATACAATTTCAAGGTGGCACTCTATATTGGCACGAATTCCTTGGGGTGGAGGCTCAAAGCCTCGTTCTGTTTCTGAAAAACTTGGGAGGATGGCGAACGCAGCTAGAGATTGGCAACTTTGTGATGTTGCATCGGTCGAGTCAATTTTTTCAAGAAAGGAAATAGAGACGTTGACTGGCGAACCGTTTACTTCTGCCGTGACACCTGAAACAATT
>JABHZL010000133.1 GCA_018656645.1 Phycisphaerae bacterium | reverse complement strand
TGTCTTCCTGCGCGACCAAAAAATTGTCTATCGATCCTTGCAGCTTCATGTTTTTCAGTGATGATCACATGCATACCACCCAACTCTGCAACACCATCTGCAAGTTTTATATCCGTTCCTCTTCCTGCCATGTTCGTTGCGATAGTGATATGAGAAGTTGCTCCTGCGCCTTGGATAATTCTTGCCTCCTCATCATGGCGAGTTGCGTTTAGTAATTCATGCTTGCGATTAAGTCTCCCTAGCGCTTCACTGAGCTGCTCACTCTCTTCAACTGAACGAACACCAACGAGCACTGGTCGTCCTGCGTCAGAAACTTCCATAATCTCTTCTATCACGGCTGAAAGTTTTTCATCTTTCGTTTCATAAGAAAGGTCTGACCATTGTTCTCGAATGCAGGGTCGGTGTGAAGGCACCAAAACTACTGCGGTTTCATACACTCTCCAAAATTCATTAACCGATTCTTTCGCAGTACCTGTCATACCACTGAGATGATCATACGAACGAAAGAACCGTTGAAAACTAATGCGCGCAACTGTGTCTTTTGAGGATTGAATTTCAAGCCCTTCTTTTGCTTCAACTGCTTGATGTAACCCATCGCGCCAAGAACGATCGGGCATCAACCTTCCTGTAAACTCGTCAACGATCACAACTTTCTCGTCAACGATAACGTAACTTGTACCCTCCTGGTACAACTCCTTTGCAGTGATTGCTTGCGTGACAAGTTCTTCTCTACGCCTCTGTCCTCTCCACACTCCTTGCTTACCTTTGCAGAGTTCTTCTAATCGCTCAAGACCCTCATCTGTCATGTTGATCTCGCGATATCTCTCATTGATCGTGTAATGAAGATCGAGTTGAAGTTCCCCTGCTAATGTTGCTGCCTGTTGGTACAACTCCGATTCGACTTTTCCACCTTGAGATGAAATAATCAGAGGAGTGACCGCTTCGTCGATCAACACACTGTCTGCCTCATCCACAATCACATGCGATAACCCCCTTTGCAAAATTCGGTCAACTCGGCTTGACCCATCGATGATTGTGTCAATGAGTGTTGGAACAAGTGCAGGTGTACGCCGCACTGCTAAACAGTCTCGTAAAAAATCTGCGGCAAGTTCTTTACTTGATGCGTATGTAACATCAGCACTGTATGCAGCCTTACGCTCCTCAGGTGTTGTTTCGTGCACGACGCTCCCGACACTCACTCCGCAGATGTTGTAAATTATGCCCATCCACTTTGCGTCGCGACTCGAAAGGTAATCGTTGACCGTAACAACGTGGCATCCACGACCGCGCCACCCTGCAAACATCGCAGGAAGAGTTGCAGTAATTGTTTTTCCTTCCCCTGTTGCCATTTCAATAATGGTGTCGTCCATCATCGCCAATCCACCTGCAATTTGTTCGACGTGCGGGTCAAGGTTCATTGTTCTACGTACTGCCTCAACCCATAACGATGCACCACGCAAACGATCTTCCTGATATTCACGGCCAGTTCGATACCGCTCTCGTAGTTCACTACAACTACTACGAATAAACGAGTCAGTTTCTTTTTCTAATTCTTCAGCAGCATCTTTGACTGCTTGTGCTTCTTCAAGGTAAAATTTGGTTTTTGGTCGGAATCTAGAAAACCATCCAACCGTTCGCCACCACCCAGCGTCAAGCCCCTTGAGTTGTCTTGGGCGAAGGTTGAGCCGTTCAAAAAGTTTCCATGATTCAACATTTCGTGCCATGATTAGAACCGTAAACGTTTTTGCACAATTTGACGCAAGAAACGCCAAACCTGGGACCCTAGTGATCGATATTCCAGTGAAAACCGAACAGTTACTCGTTGCCCAGGCATGAGTACAACGTCTGGATCGAGTTGAATCCAAATTTCAAAAACCGCATCAAGTAATTTGCCTCCGCGAGCATCTGTAGGATCGACCATCGCTTCACCGCCTGCAGATATCCCCAACACTGGTGAGGGCAGATCCTCGCTGCCGGCGGGAACAATTCGTTCGATCTCACCATAAGAAAAGCGACCAGGATTACCTGAAAGCCGCATTTCTACAAGATTGCTTCCTTCATTGATGATCAAAGCAGCGGTACGTTGATCTGCAATCGCTCTTACAACAAGTTTTGAATCGTCAATTACGATTCCCAATGAATCCCCCTGACTAAAGACCGCACCGTCACGGCGCAAGTTTTCACTTGGCATCCACACGCCATTAATTGGCGAACGCACCTCCAAAGATTCTACTCGTTCACCAATCCAATTCAGTTGTCGTTTTGTAGCGTCAACCATTCTAGAAAGAGGTGCAACACTCGCAAATTCATCACGCATCGCGATTGCTTTTTGCGTTTGCAGTCTAGAGAGATCTGCTGAAACGATAGCCAAACTAGTTTCTTCATCTATGCTGTTTGCAGACAATAGGACTTGCTCTTCCTTTTCCACGCGAGTTCCAGCTGCGAGCAGCAAATCGACCTCACCCTTTGCGATTGAAAAAAGTGCAACTCTGCTTATCGCCTCCACAACTCCTTCACCTCGAACATGATCTGGCAGTGGAAGAATTCCAACTAAGAAGATGAAAATCGAAGTGCCTGCAATTGTTACCGTAATCGCTCGAGCGCGGCACCGGTCAAGATCGGGACTAGTTGTTAAATAGTGAATAAACTTCCCGATGGGTATGCAAACCCAGTTGATAATCGCATAGACAACCAACAGAACTGCGGCGATAGGAAGAAGCGAAGCTAGAAACATCAGAATCATAGAGTAGATAAATACCCTGTAAATTCCTGATGCAATCGCGTAAGCAAGGAGCCATGACTTTTCACTCTTAGAGTCAGTCACATCAATAACCCGATGGACACCAAGAACTTTTTTACGCATCACATTTCTAATATGCGTCCTCGCTCTTGTTGCAAGGTTAGGTATTTCTAACAAATCGCACAGAATGTAATATCCGTCATAACGAAGCAAGGGATTGCCATTGAATAAAATTGTTGAAACACCTGCGACAAACATGAGGTTGTAACAAAATGCATTTACGCCAGTTAACGCATCGGTGCTTGCCCATACGACCGCAGCGATTGAAGCAACTGCCAGCTCCATCATCATACCTGCCGATCCAATAACAACACGACCTGTTTTTGAACGAAGTGCCCAAGAACTACTTGCATCTACGTAAGGCACAGGAATAAACACTAGGAACATAATGCCAACAGCGTGTACCTCTCCACCACCGCCTTCGCGATGCCCAAAGACTTTACATGCAAAGGCGTGACCAGATTCATGCAACACTTTAATTAACACAAATGCCAAATACAAAAATGGCAAATTGTTTGGCGTCAAGATTCCCGAAAAACCTGAACTCAAACTATTAGCAGAAGCGATTATTGCAATCAAGCCTAAAAGCATCATCAACAATAGAACTGCTGCGCCGCCTCTAGTAAAAATTTTCTCAACCATGTACGACCAGCGGTTCAAAAAGAGATCTGGGTCGTACAGGGGTATCCTAATAAAAAGAATACTCGCAAGTTTCCCTCGTATTTCTTTCGCCCTTCGAGTTGAATATCTATCAAATAATGCTGCGGCATCACTTGGCACTTCGGATTGGATCAAATTGGATTGGTATAAATTGCCAAGAAGTTCAATCACTTCTCCTTGTGTGGGAGAACCGTCTGGGTCTTCTTCCATACAACGATTCCATGCTTGTTCAACAGAAAGCGTTCCATCGAGTAAACCAAGAAATTGGTATGCATATTTGTTTAGTCGAAAGAAATTATTTGTGACAGGGTCTTCAATGACATACCAGAGAACACCACGAAATTTCTGTCTAAAAACTCTAGTATCTGCTCTGAGCTTTGGCTGTAGAGCATGCACTCTATACCAAGATTCATGAAATGTTGGTCGGTCAATTGCCATTGGTTAAATCCACAGCCACATGCGTAACCAATCGATGACGGGTTTCGTCCACATGACAATGTAATGTTTACGACCAGCGTTTACTTTCGCAACCCCTTCCATACCAGGTCGAAGCCACGCTGGTGGATTGGTTAACTTTGCTCGTACACGAAATACCGTTTCCATATCACCTACCTGACCAAGTGGTTCAATTGCCTCTACAACTAACGAAATGTAGTGACCCGGATACGCAGCGGTTGCAACCTCTCCTTCTTGCCCAACTTCGACATCAAGTATTTCTGACTGATTGACAAAAATATCAGCATAGAAAGATTCAAGCGGGGCAAGTTCCATGAGAATTTCACCGCGAGACACAGGTAGGCCCACGAGCCTTTCAAGATCGCCAGAAAGAACATGCCCAGAAATCGGTGCAACAGCTGACGAGATGCCGAGTCGATGATTGAGCAAATCAATTTCTGCTTGCGCTTTGTCGACATCTGAGCGAGCCATTTTTGCAGTTGCTTCATCGTGTTCACGCTGAGCCACTGATACTTCTCTCTGAGCTTTCGCGAGAGAGGCTTCTGTGGTAGCAAGTTGTAACTCTAATTCGATAGTATCGAATTCAAGCAGAACTGTTTCACCAGAAACTACTACATCTCCCGGACGAACGTGTACGGCCATAATTTCACCATCGAATGGGACTGCGATTACCGCGCGGTCTTCTACCCCAACTGTAAAAGTACCCTCAACTCTGTATGTGCCCTTACCAAAAAGCATGAAACACAATAGCAACACGACAATGACACCTGCAAGTTTGATCCAAGTATGCTCAGGACCTAGCACCATTTCGATTTTCTCTCTACAAAAATCAGTGCATCTTCTCCCCCACCAACGATCGTGTCTGTGCAGCAAAGATAGCGGGTTTTGCACAAGTTCACCAAGTAAACGAATGCTATCAACATCAATGTCCGTAAAAATTTCACCGCTCTGTCGCTCAAGAGTAATCACAGCAAACACTTCGTCTTTGTAGTGAAGTGGAACGCTCAGCACCGCTACATCATCGCACTTGGAAGCAAGTTCTTTTGTTGCTCTTACAATTCTCGATCCTACGCTACGAGGAAATTCTACTTCTGTGGCTTGATCTGCGCACTCCTCCATGGCAGATTCGATTAAACGCACAGCTTCCATTTTTCGAAGTATTTCTTCAGTGTTACTCATAGCAAGCACTGCAATATATTGTTCTTCAACAAAACCAACAGAGACTCGGCTACAGGACCAATGCGATTCGATATGGTTGACTAAAGAAAATGCTGCTGTCCGTGCCCTATCGTAACTTCCCATTGCACCTGCGCATTCAACGACAGATGCTAACCGTGCAACTGCTGCTTGGCTCTCAAATGCAGAAAGTTTTGCTTCATCTGCAACAAGTAAACCAGAGAGAACTGATAGTGTTTCGAATTTGTCTGCATCGGCTGTGTGATATATTGCAATCACAGTCCTAGAATTTGTCTTGTCAGAGACAGCCAAGTGTTTGAACACTACGTTGCAATCTTCTATTTCAATAACCGACTTTGGATCTTCTCCGTTTAATGCTCTTGCTTCAATTGCAACTGCTGACAACCATGCCGGTGGTTCGTTACTTTCTGGAACAGGATGGATAGCAAGAACTTCAACAGGTCCATCTTCTAGATAACGGATGACTACGCCGGATGGGACTGCACCAATTGAACATATATCACCGAGAGTCTGGTGAAGGGAGACAGCATGATTAGGCTCGCCTTGATGATCGCTATTCTGTTGCACGTTTGAATCACTCACTCTGAGCCTTCGTCAGGTTTTGCTTGCTTTGCGTTAGAGCCTCCACTGCTAATTGGAATTGGTCCGAATTTATCTTCGTACTCTTTTACAAGCCCTGCAAATGAGATTGCCATACGTTTCGCAGTGGAGTACGTCATCACTAGCCGAGTTGGGTACTTCATCACCATTTGAGGAACAGCCTTGCCCTCTGTATTTGCGCCTATATCTACAGCGGTCATTCCAATGTCTAGTAACACCTCTTCTGGCAATCTAGAAAATTTGAAAATATTTGTGTATTGCGTCACGCTGTTGGAGGTATCAATTCTCAACTGCATCGTTTGTTTGGGTTGTTCACCTGCGTTGGGTTCATTGTCTGCCATTGTCAGTTCCTTTTACAAATATTGATTAAATGCACTAATTATTGATATGGTGCCGATTGTTAGATGTGATCCTAACTACTATCTTACTATTTGTTCTCACATAATGACGAGTTTCCACAAATAAGGAAAAACCAGATGATTCGTACTACAGTTTTTATTGGCACTCTATTATTTCTTTGCGGTGCAGCCTATTTGCGACCCAATGATGGATTCGATGCAATTGCAGTCCCTGAACATGACCTCGATCTTGGATTTGTTATCCGTGGAGAAGTGGAATCTGTCATCGTAGAACCTGGAGACCAAGTCAGTAAGGGCACTGTTTTGATTAGCCTTGTCAGTGACGCAGTCGCTGCCCAAGAATCATTGCAAAAAATCAGGGCAGAAAGTACCCTTGAAATTGACGCTTCTAAATCCGAGTATGACCTTGCGGTTCTCGAAGAAAATGCGGCTCAAAAGGCATATGACAGACACGCTATCAATGATCTTGAAATGCAAAGAGCGAAAACAAATACGATTCGCAAGCGACTCGCTTGGCAACTTTTTGTACAGCGAAAAGAAGAAGCAGTTGCGCAGCACCAGCAGATCTATGCACAACTGCAACAACATCATCTCGTAGCACCGATCAGCGGGACAGTTGAAATTGTAAAGGTTGATATCGGCGAGCTCGTCGCAGATGTACGACCTGTACTTCGTCTCGTGACAATCGATCCTTTGGTTGTAGATGCACCTGTGCCAATGACGGTTGCAGATACGTTAAAAGTTGGCGGCAGTGCCAATGTTTTGTTTCCACAATTAATAGGTACTCCAATACTCGAGGGGACGATTGCACATGTTGCAACTGTTGCCGATCCTGGCAGTGAAACACAACTCATCCGAATAGTCATTCCTAATCCTGATGGATTTCCCGGCGGATCACATGTTGTTGTTACATTCCAATAAACAACCCCGCGGGTTGTTTATTCGTATTTTATTATGGATCCAATAATTTTAGTGCTTTCACGGCAATAATTCTCAGCGATCGAGGTAGTCGTCTCTCGTCACGCATTGCACCAAATCCGCGTCTGAGTGCATCATTGGATTGGCTAGAAATTCGTTGGCCGTGATTGACCATCGCACATGCAATTGCAACAAGATAAAGATACGCCCCTCGTCTCCGTTCAACCACCCCGTGTTCGCCCATCAAACGCAATGTTTTATAACAATTTTTCGCATTAATCAAATCCTCAATCGAGGGTGAGTCAAGAAAAAAACTCTCGACATTTTTTTTATCGGAAATATCGAACGCAATCATGTCGGTTGAAAGAGTGGCCGGATCGTGTTCAACACGGCACGCCCAACGTAGCGGTTCGCAAATAGCTTCAACCATTCCTACACCATGTAAAGCGCGGCGAAGTTCGTTGAGTTCTGGATCAACCTGCAACTCATCGTCAACTGTTTCTTTAATCACTGATCGAATTTGGCGAGCAAACCTTCGTTGTACACGAGTGAGCATAGTGGACGCTTGAGCGATATCTGGTACACCCCATATTCCAAGTAGAAAAGAGTAATCTTTTTTTGGAGTTCGTGTGAATGAAGCATTCAATACTCTCGCTTCAAAAATATTCCAGTGCGGCTCAAGACCCTCGCTGTAGCATTCTTCTTCCGTTTGCAACATCGCTGTCAGAACAAGAGAAGCGCCCCAAAGCCGATCAAACGCTTCTTCCGGAGTCGTACTTGTCAACATCCCCTCCAATAATGGCTCAATAATGTCAATTTGCTCACAAGGATGTTCGACTTGCGGGGCAATTGAATCCCAACCGTTTGATCTACATCGTTCTAGATGTTCTTCAGTAAGATTGAACAAAAGTTGCCTTTGATGTCCACCACTGAAATACGTACCCGAGCGTTCGCGATTTTTAGTTAACAGTAAATCGATGCTTGTTGCTGTAGCAATAAATGCTTCGTGGTCACTGCAACCATTTGCAATACAATATCCGTACACCGCAGGCCAACACAAAGCTGTAATAGAACAATCGTGCACGCCTGATGCTTCTGCCATTTGAAGGCCAGCAATATCAATCGCTCGAGCCCATTCTAATGGTGCAAAGGAATCACTCATCTGTTTTAACATGCTCATAGTACATAAAGAGTATAGTACTCAATTCGAACTCGACAATCACATTAGGAGAAAATACCTGTGACTACTGGTACTACCGCAACAATGTCATCCTTCCTCAACACCAACCTAGACCTCTACGAGCCTTGCCCATTTAAGGTCGCTGATCTTTCCGCTGAAACGGTTGCTTTTGGTCGAAAGGAAATCGAAATTGCCGAGTACGAGATGCCCGGACTGATGGCCTTACGCAAGCAATATGGTGAATCTAAGCCACTAACAGGTGCTCGGATTACTGGTTCACTCCACATGACGATCCAAACAGCCGTTTTAATCGAAACACTCGTGGCCCTTGGTGCAGAAGTCCGATGGGCAAGTTGCAATATTTTCTCAACTCAAAATCACGCTGCAGCTGCTGTTGCAGTTGGTCCAAACGGAACACCCGACAACCCGCAAGGCATCCCCGTCTTCGCGTGGAAAGGCGAAACGCTCGAAGAATACTGGTGGTGCACGTTCCAAGCACTCCACTGGGGTGATGGAAAAACACCAAATCTGATTCTAGATGATGGCGGCGATGCCACGCTTGTGGTCCATAAAGGCGTGGAGTACAACAAATCTGGCTCCGTTCCTGCAAGTGATACTGCTGGAAGCGAAGACGAAAGAATTATCTTGGACATGCTCGCTGATGTACAAGCATGGAATGGAAAGTTCTGGGAACAATATGCCGTTGAAGTCAACGGGGTGAGCGAAGAAACTACAACTGGCATTCATCGCATGTATCAAATGGCGAACAACAATGAATTGTTATTCCCTGTGATCAACGTAAACGACTCTGTTACCAAGAGTAAATTCGACAACCTCTATGGTTGCCGACACTCATGCGTCGATGGCATCATGCGAGCAACCGATGTAATGCTCGCTGGTAAAGTTGCACTTGTTGCAGGATATGGCGATGTTGGCAAGGGTTGCTGCCAAGCACTCCGCGGTCAAGGTTGCCGCGTATTAGTGAGTGAAATTGACCCGATTTGCGCTCTTCAAGCTGCAATGGAAGGATATGACGTTGTTCGCTTGAATGATGTTGTCGGAAACGTTGACGTGTTTGTTACAACAACTGGCAACTTCAACGTCATCACTGCGGACCACATGTCTAAGATGAAACACAATGCCATCGTTGGCAACATTGGTCACTTCGATAATGAGATCGACATGTCCGGCCTTGAAAAACTAAGCGGTATTGAGAAAATTAATATCAAACCACAAGTTGATGAATGGAAATTCGCAGATGGGCATTCAATCATTGTGCTTGCTGAGGGGCGTCTACTCAATCTCGGCTGCGCAACTGGTCACCCAAGTTTTGTGATGAGCAATTCGTTTACAAACCAAGTGCTCGCACAAATGGAGTTGCATACGAACTACGGTCATTACGAACACAAGGTCTACACACTTTCAAAGAAACTCGACGAAATGGTCGCACGTTTACATCTTGAGCAACTCGGGATTGATTTGACCGAACTGACTCCAGAGCAAGCGGCATACATTGACGTTCCCGTCGAAGGTCCCTACAAAGCGGACCATTACCGGTATTGATGAACCGCGCAAAGAAACTACCTCGTAGGTAATTTTCTCAATAAGGACCGAACAAGCCAATCAGAAAAGATTGTCAATATCCTCTAAACCACTACTGTGCAAAGAAAAACTGACCGCGGGTCAGTTTTTCGGTATGATTCCCCCTCCTAATGAGCGACCGCCTCACCCATGAATGCGGGCTAGCCTTTGTCAGGCTCAGAAAGCCCCTGCACCACTACCAAGAAGAGTATGGTGATGCCGCGTGGGGGCTTAGAAAAACATACCTGCTGATGCAAAAACAGTACAACCGAGGGCAAGATGGCGCTGGGCTAGGTGTTGTGAAATTTGATATGCCAGCAGGCGATCAATTTTTGCTACGGATAAGATCTGATAAACACAATGCAATTGAACGAATATTCGATGCGATCACCGAAGATACTGAACAACTAAAAGAACCAATCACTTCGGAAACTGAAATGCATGCAAAACGCAATTGTCGTTTTCTTGGCGAAGCATATCTTGGTCACCTTCGGTACGGCACGCACTCGAACAATTCAATGGCAAACTGCCATCCCTTCATTCGCAAGAACAATATTGCTAGTCGAAATATTGCACTTGCAGGAAACTTCAACATGACCAATTCCCGCGAGTTGTTTGATCGACTCGTTGAGTATGGACTAGATCCCGTTGGTGATAACGACACCCAAGTTATTCTGGAAAAAATCAGCCACTTTCTAAATGATGAGCATGATCAATTAATCAAACAACACCCAAACTTAGAAGGTCGTGCGCTTGCACAAACAATTTCAAAGGAACTTGATGTTGGCAGGTTTCTGAAAAAAGCTGCACAATATTGGGATGGCGGGTATGTGTTCGCTTCACTTATTGGTAATGGAGACGCATTTATCTGCCGTGATCCTGCCGGAATTCGACCAGCATTTATCTACGTCAATGAGGAAGTCGTCGCATGTGCCTCTGAACGAGGTGCTCTTGCGAATGTTTTCAATGTTGAACCCGATGAAATAAAACCAGTTGAACCTGGGCATGTCATTGTTGTAAAACGCGATGGTTCCATTGAAGATGTCGAATTTACAAAACCACTTGAACTCAGACAGTGTTCCTTCGAAAGAATATACTTTAGTCGCGGTAATGATCCGTTAATTTATTCTCAACGAAAGCGGCTAGGAGCAAACCTTGCGCCGAGAATCATGAATGTTCTTGGTGAAGATATAGACCGCTCATTCTTTAGTTACATCCCAAATACTGCTGAAACTTGTTTCCTTGGATTGCTTGAAGCTGTTGGAAGTGCACTACGAAGCATAGAAGCAGATACTATTTGGGACAAAATCCAAGACGGGTCAGTGACAAGAGAAGATTTGTCTGCACTCAATCACACACGAGTCAAGGCGGAGTTGATTGCCCATAAAGATCAAAGGTTGCGAACATTTATTACACATGATGCTGCACGGCGCGATTTAGTCACGCATATTTATGACATTACCAGAGGACTCATAAACAGAGACGATACACTTGTAGTTGTTGATGATTCGATAGTTCGCGGAACAACGTTGCGTGAATCAATCATCACAAGCTTATCACAACTACGTCCAAAACGAATAGCTATTGTGAGTAGCGCTCCACCAATTATGTACCCTGATTGCTACGGCATCGACATGAGTCAGATTGGTAAATTCATTGCGTTTGAAGCAGCCGTTGCCTTAACAAAGGATGCTAATAACGCTGCTATTTTTGATGAGATTGCTTCTAAATGCAAAGAGCAAGAAAAGTTACCTGTTTCTCAAATGCAAAATCAAGTTAAGGCTTTGTATGAACAGTTTTCGTTAAAAGAAATCTCTTGCAAAATTGCCGAACTTGTAAGGCCATCGCACCTTGATTGGGATGGCAGACTTGACGTGGTCTACCAAGATGTAGAAGGACTCCATGCAGCAATGCCTGCGTATACTGGCGACTGGTACTTCACTGGCAATTATCCAACTGAAGGCGGAAACGCTGTCGTCAATCGTGCTTTTTTAAATTGGTACATTGGTGATGATTCAAAGAGAGCGTACTAAGTAACGCTGTCTACAAACCAGCGTTTCACAATTTTGTGACCATTTTTTTGTAAACACCTGCTTGCTCTTGCCATCTCTGATCAGTTACCCAGCCCTTGAAAGGTTGTTTGCATCTTGGTTGATTTTCAACACGTTGACTTCAGTTGCTGCTGATTGTGCGGCTTGCCTGACATCGTATTTTTTAAGAGCAGCAACAAGTTCTTCCGGCTTGTTGGTGATTCTCGATGCTGTTTGTGCGATCCGTTCTGCTGTCGTCCAAAGGTCATTTCGCATTGTTTGCTCCAATGCCTCTGCTAAATCGATGCAGGTCCAATAATCAACTGTAGTTTCAATCATATTTTCATCCTTGCACTTTGTGCCGCCGAGACATATCGGCAACACAGGGGTAAACGCTTGAAGATGTACTCTAATTGCTTTATTTATCAATACTTAGAACAATTGGGGATGGGTACGCTTTTGGCGATGTGAGGCATGATGGGTACTATGTGGGGGGGGTGCATCTGGCATATAAAAAGCCCAAGCAACGACTGACGCTGCTTGGGGCTCTTTAGAGATAGGGTCACCGCTAAAACTGCGAAATATCGCAAAAAAAACCGATATTTGGTGCTTCATTATCGGACATACATATGATCTTGTCAGTGGATTCCCGTACCAAAAGGGGTTGACTAAATAGTGTTTTTCTGCTCAAATCCGTTGTTCCCCACCCTTCATTTGAACGGTATGCAATCGACGGTCGATCGCAACACTCAAATCGAACTTCGGGGAAGGCTTTTTGAGGAGTCGATACGACCCATGGCTCGCTATCTTGGACCAAAAGTAAAATTATCACGACGCGTCGGTGTGCCGATTGCGGACATTCCTAAGCACACTGCTAAACGGCAACTCACCGCACCAGGGCCACATGGGTTCCGTGGTCGTCGCCTGAAAGATTACGGCGTGCGTCTTGTTGAAAAGCAAAAGCTTCGATACCACTACAACATTCTTGAAAAGCAATTCCGCAGATACATTGCAAAGGCCAGCCGCATGCGTGGCAACACCGGCGAAGTTTTGTTGCAACTTCTTGAACAACGACTAGACAATGTACTTCGTCGTGCAGGATTCGTTCGCACTATTTGGGCTGCAAGACAAATGGTTGTCCATGGTCACGTACTTGTAAACGGGAAAAAAGTTGACCGTCCGAGTTTTGCTATTTCCCCTGGCGATGTCGTTACCCTCAAGACAGGTATCCATACGTTGGCTCGGACAAATATGGAAACACTCGCTGGTCATATCGTTTCAGATTGGTTAACAGTCAATCCAGCAGAATTATCATGCAGCGTGGTTTCAGAACCAACTGCCGATCAAATTCCGTTTGATGTCAACACCAACCTGATCGTCGAATTCTATCGTTAAGCATATTGAACATTTTTTGCCGCAGTTGATGCGTTACATGCACCGCGGCTAAGGAACACCACAGACATGTTTAAGTTTCTACGCAAATACAGTGTCTGGATCCTCGGTTTTGGCGGATCCTTACTACTGATCGCTTTTCTTGCGCCCAATGTTATTCAGCAACTTGCTCAAAGAGCTGGTTATGCAGGCACCAAACAGGCAACCGTTGGTGAGGGGGAATCTGTTGGGTATGATCAATGGCAAAAAAACGTTACAGAATCTCAAATTATTGACAGGCTTGGTGTTTCGCTTCCCGGAATTGGTTCAATTGAATCACCATCACACTGGTTCCTCCTCACACGTGAGGCAGACCTAGCTGGCCTTACACCAGCACTCAACGCTGTCACTATCGATGCTGCAACTGTTACGAACATTGCAAGAAACACCGGCGTTCGTCCGCAAACTGTCCTTGAAACGCTCTCCCACTTAGAGGGTGTGCAAAGACTCTTGAGAATATACCAGGGTGCTGGCCGTTTTTCAGACCGCCGCATTCACAACGCTGCAGATAATTATTTATCTACTGTTGCTGTAGAAACTGTCGTCATACCTGCCAATACTGGTGATGCTGAAGTTTCAGAAGAAACACTCCTTGCACAATTTGAAGCATGGAAAGATGTTCCTGCAGGAGAAGGCGACCAAGGTTTTGGGTACAAACTTCCTGATCGATTTAAAGTTGAATGGATACATATTCCCGCAGAGTCAATTCGCCAAGCAGCAAAGCTCAGCGATGATTTCACTACTCGAGAACAACGAAAGTATTGGCGGCGAAATGAAAACGATCCACGATTTCCAATAGTCGAAGGTAGTACAGAGATTCCTGAGACAGTCTCTGAGTCATACTTAGATTTCTTAACAGAACACTCCCGAGATGAAATTGCACGAACAATGTCTGAACAACTTCGTCTTCCCCGACGTGGTTTTGAAGAACAAGATGGCTTCATTGTACTTCCCGAAAATTGGAGTGATCAAAAACTAGGACTTGAAGAACTTGCCTCCAATGTGCAGAAAACTTTTAGCATTGATCTACCTGCCTACGGCAGTGTTGGGGATTGGATTTCAACAGCCGACGCTGCAAGCACACCTGTTCTTGGTGAAGTTGCTGCGACGAACTTGGGTGACGCCACAGTACCTTTTGCAACCCTCATTGGTTCCTCAAAAGAATTTGGCGGAACTGGTATTTACCGAGTACAACAAGATGTCACCGCTCCCATAGTGGAAACTGACAATGGTGAACTTTTTGTTTTCCGTATCACCGACTCAGATCCTTCAAGAACTCCTACAAACCTCGATGAAGTGAGAGCTAAAGTGCACGCAGATGCTTCAAGGCTCCAAGAGTGGACTACTTTGCAAGCCAAACTTGACGCTGTTCAAGATGATGCTCGAAACAACGGCATGCTTCAAGTTGCAATGGATAACAATGCTTCTGTAAGCCGACCTCAATCTGTATCACTTGTAGATGCTGGTGTGCCTGCAATTCTAGATGCTGCAACGAAACAATCGTTGTTGTCACAAACAATTCTCACTCGCCTTAGCTCCGGCGCATCAATCGAAGAAATGGTTTCGTCAATTCAAGCTCTCGAACAAACAGACCCAGCTGTTGTGAAATCAATTATTGCACGCACAGAAAATATCCCTCTCGATACACCAATTGCTGACCTTCCTGTTGAGGAAAGAATCTTCGTTGTTCCTTCTAATGAAAATATGGCACTTGTCGTTGTTCGCGTCACTGGCACAACTCCCACAAGCAAAGAATTAGCGAACGGGCTTTCTGGCAACGCATCACCGATCCTTCAAACGTTGATGGCATTTGATGAACTTGGTGGCACCAAAGGTATCGGCGACGCATTCTCGTTGGAAACTTTGACTGAACGTCATAATTTCAAGCGCGGTCGTGAAAACGTAGCGTCAGTAGATGAAGAATAAACAACCTACGAGGTAGTGTATTTACCTGATGGAACGCGACGAAGTTACAGGCAGCAAACGTCCCTCGAATACACCAGAGCAAGAGAAACACTGCAAGCAGTGGTGAACGCGTTAGAGCGAGCACCGAGAGGGATGGTTGCAATCTGTAACAAGAAGTGTGAAGCAGGTGACCCTTTATGGGTCACCGATGGAACGCGACGAAGTTACAGGCTGCAAACGTCCCTCGAATGCCGCTATAACAAGAGAAACACTGCTACTAACTCACTTTTGCGCCAGCGGGCATTTCCCGATCAACGCGAAGGACTGCAACATCTTCTGCATCTTCACCATTTCGACGGGTAGCTGCGACAACCATGCCATCACTAATTTCGCCTCGGATCTTGCGAGATTCTAAATTGGCAATAATCACCACTTGTGAGCCTTCTAACTCTTCGGGTTTGTACCAATCTTTCATGCCAGCACAGATCTGGCGACCCTCTGGAGTACCGTCATCAATCTGTAACTTCAACAGGCGGTCAGCATTTGGATGGAACTCTGCTTTTCTTACCGTCGCAATGCGAAGGTCTAGTTTTGCAAAATCATCATATTTAATCGTTTTTAGGAATTCAGTCATGCGGACATCTTACTCGACGCTGACTGCAACCGCATCTCGATCACTGAGCATACCACCGTCAGATCGCAACTTCACTGTTCCATCTCGTTTCCAAGATCGATCACATTTTGGTTCTTCTCTGAGATCTTGTACCACAACAGCACTACCCTCAAACGAAACTCGTGAAACGCCACAAAGGTCGGCAAGATCGCAGGCATCAAAACCACGCATCGACTCTGGGAGTACTAATCCGGCATCTAGCGGATTATCAATGCCGCTCACTTTTGATTCTTCCAATGCCTTCAGTGCTTCATCACGAACTTTCATCACATCATCCCAAGCCTCATCACTTGGGTAACCAATATTTGCAAACTTTTGAAGGTGCACGCTCGGGGCATCTTCCCCATGCAAGGATCGCCATGCTTCATCAGAAGTATGTGGCAGAAATGGAGCAATCAAACGGCAAAGTGAATCGCTTAAAATTCGCATCGTCGCTGCTGTTCGCTTTCGGCGGTCCGAATCAATACTATCACAGTACAACCGATCTTTAACGGCGGCACAATACGTGGCAGAAAGTGTATCGTTGCAAAAGTTATACAACGCTTGATGTGCAGCACGAAAATCGTAGGACTGTAGAGAATCAACAACTGCAAGTTCTAACTTTGTAAGTTCGCCCAACACCCAGCCATCAATTGAAGTTGATTCGATAACGACGCCTTCTGCATCACCAACGTTTCCAAGCATAAATCTAAACGTATTTCTAATCTTTCGATAACTTTCTCCAGCAAGATCAAAAAATGATTGGTCAACTTTGATGTCATTGTCATACGGCAACGAGCCAACCCACCAACGACATACGTCGGCGCCGAGTTCTTTTAACAATTCCTCAACGGTCAAAGCGTTGCCCCCACTCTTACTCATCTTGTGACCATTTTTATCAACCATGAATCCATGCGTGAGTACACTTTTGAATGGTGACATACCAGTAGTGGCAAGTGCGGGAAGCATCGAAAGTTGGAACCATCCACGGTGTTGGTCACTTCCTTCCAAATAAAGATCCATTGGATAGCCTTGCCCGCGAGTTTGCATCACAGCATGCCATGAAGAACCTGATTCAAACCATACATCAAATATGTCGTGCATTTTTTCGAGAGATGAAAGATCAAGATTGTCGGGATTTTCCCACCCAGCGAGCAAAACTTCTGGCGGTTGTGTAAACCAAGAATCTGACCCGTGCTCAGCAAACACTGTAGAAATCACTCGCACAATGTCTGCAGTCAACAAAATTGTGCCATCTGATTTTGCAAATGCCGGAATCGGCAAACCCCATGATCGTTGGCGTGACAAGCACCAGTCAGGGCGAGATTCAAGCATGCCGCGCATGCGGTTTTGCCCCCACGCGGGAATAAACTTGATGCTATTTTCAGTAGCGTCTAGTGCCATTCCGCGAAGCGTTTTCCCGGCATCCATCTCTGTATCAACTGCTACAAACCATTGTTCAGTCGAACGGAAAATCACAGGCGTTTTACTGCGCCAATCGTGAGGATAGCTGTGTGTGTACATTGAAACATGATACAAATGATTTGTATCTTTCAACTTATTGACAACTTTTTCATTCGCATCCCAAACAGAAAGGTCTGCTAAAAACTCTGGGACTGTTTCGTCATACACCCCATTTGCTTGAACGGGGCAATAAATATCAAGATTGTTTGCAAGGCCAACGATGTAGTCATCCGTACCATGACCAGGTGCTGTGTGTACGAGTCCCGTGCCATCTTCAAGTGTGACATGATCCCCAGAAATGACAGGACATGTTCGATCACAGAAAACGTGCTGGTATGACAGACCTACAAGTGCATCGCCCTTGCATGCACCGAGCACTTCAGGTTGAACGCCTGTTACACCCGCAACTTTTTCAAGTAATTCGCTGGCGATGATCGTTACGTGGTCACCGAGTTTGACAAGAGAATATTCAAATCGAGGCGAAACAGTTATCGCCATATTTGCAACGAGAGTCCACGGTGTTGTTGTCCAAATTAAAAAACTTGGTGTATCACACAGCGTAACTCCAAACGAATTTGCGACTGATTCAGCATCAACTGCATCGAAGTGCACAAATATGGAAGGATCTTCTCGATCGTAATATTCTAATTCTGCTTCGGCAAGTGCTGTTTCATTCGCAATAGACCAGTGCACTGGTTTGAGTTGTCGGTACACAACCCCAGTATCAACAAGTTTGGCAAATACCTCTAACACAGATGCCTCATATTTTGGCGTCATTGTGAGATATGGATCATCGTAATCTGCAAGTGTCAGTAAACTTTTCATTTGGCCAGTTTGCAACTTCACAAACTTAGATGCGTATTTTTTACACTCTCTTCGAATTGCAACACGTCGAGTGTCGTCATCAAGTGTTTTTAATTTTTCAATCTTGCCAGATTCAACAAGTTCAGTCATGACCTTGTGCTCAATAGGAAGACCATGGCAATCCCAACCCGGAGTAAAGGGACACTTTCGACCCGACATGTTCTGCGTACGAACAACAATGTCTTTCAGCACTTTATTAAGCAAATGTCCCACGTGGATAGAACCATTGGCATAGGGTGGACCATCATGAAACACAAACGGAGGTGCGTCTACTCTTGCTTCCTGTATTTCGCTATAGAGTTTTTCCTTTTCCCATCGTTTTACTGATTGTGGCTCATTTTGAGACAGATTGCCACGCATCGGAAACGAAGTTTTAGGAAGATGCAGAGTTTTTTTATAGTTGGGTGCTGTTTGAGTCATGAATACGCGGCATAATAATCGATTCCCCCTCTGCATGTTCATGATCTTCGTGCGAGTGGGATTGGGAAATTCCCCACGCAACAGCAAGTCCAAGCAGGAGTGAAGTTGTCAGTGATATGCGATCGTGCCCGTGAAATTGCAATTCAGGCAGAAGATCGCTTAGTGAAATACAAAGGAACATCCCTGCTGAAAATGCTATCGCCCCTGCAATTGCTTCCGGCGAGGCGGTTCCCCAAATCATAAAAATCAATACACCACATGGGACTGTGAGTGCATACATCACATTGAATACAATAAGTTTTGTTTGAGATGTTGAGCCCACACGCAAGAGCGCGATCAATGTCAACGCATCAAATGGCTTGTGCAACACGATCGCAACAAAGACACCAAGGGCAACTGGCATTCCGCCAAGCAACCATGCTGCTCCAAGTGCTACGCCTGCAAGCAAACTATGAATTGTTAGCCCAACAAATGCGCCTGCACCTGTAAGACGGTGTTCATGTCCACAAGGTGAATCATGGTGATCTTCTGCAACATCATGACAGTGTGATGGAAGAAATCTCTCAAGCAAAAAGAGTGTTAGAAATCCTGCGAGCAACCACCCTACCACTGCGTGCGTATCCCCTGCTTCAAGTGCTTCGGGGAGTAAATCAAGGATCGCCACCCCTGCCATAACACCACCTACAAAACTGATTGCCAGCTGCATTCTTTTGTGCGTTGGACGGAGAAGCAATGGCACAATGCCACCAAGGATGGAGGAAATGGCGATAGCGATACAAAGCAAAAATAACATAAGAATTTAAATTATATGAGAATAAAACCTTATTTCAGAATTTTGAGGCCTTATATCAGTTTTTTTCTCGACATTACCAAGAAAATAGCCATAATTAGAAGTAGTACTTTGAAGGAGATGAGATGGGACCTAAAATAATTACTGGGTTTTTCTTGGTGTTGTTTTTTACAACAAGCGTTTTTGCACTAAGTCCACCTGCCAACGATGCGTGTGCAAATGCCTCTGAGATTTACCTGGGTACAACAAGTTTTTCAACAGTTGACGCGACAACTGATGGGTATACGCATGGCACATGTGACTTTGATGGGCAAACCTACAATGATATTTGGTATTCATTCACTGTAGGTTGCGAAGGCACACTTCTCGTTTCCACTTGTGGGCTTGTCAATTACGACTCCGATATTGTTGTCTATCTTGGGGATTCGTGTGACGACCTAACACTCATAGGATGTGAAGATGATTCTACTGGTTGCCAAGACTCGAGCATCGTTGAAGTGCCCGTCTTTATAGGCGATCGGCTGAAGATTAGAGTTGGGGGAGGCTGGGCCGAAGGGTATGTTGGCTCGGGTGATTTGTTACTCGACATAGTCGACATCAAAGGTACAAGTGTAAACTGCCCTGCCAACGATGCATGTGATGATGCGATTGACATCGTTGAGGGTGATACATATTTCACAACATATGATGCCACAACAGATGGTCCTATCCATCCAAGTTGTGAGGCTGGTAGCGATGGAGGCGAGACGGTCAATGATATTTGGTACCGGTACAGTGCGCCAGCGAGTGGCACCCTTACAATCAGTACTTGTGATCAAGCGAATTACGACACTGATCTTGTTGCATATAGCGGAACGGATTGCAATAATCTCATTTTCCTAGAATGTAATGATGACTTTGATGGTTGTTTGTACTACACATCAACATTAGTTATTCCCGTGAATGCTGGTGAGGAATATCTTTTGCGTGTTGGTGGTTGGCAAGGATCAGAATCTGGTACAGGCACACTTACACTTACACTCGACGCTTCTGCAGTCACATGGGTAGGAAGCCCAGGTGGAAGTTGGTTCGATCCAGCCAACTGGAGTTCCGGCATTCTTCCCACAAATGCTGTTGATGTTGAAATTGACGCAAGCGTTGTCATCGATCAACTTGGGGCAACCGCAAACCAAGTCACAATTCAAAATGGAGGACATCTTGCAGTTGGTGTTGGTTCAAGTACTGCTGGTTCTCTCAATGCACCAATCACAGTGCAATCGGGCGGAACACTCCAACTTCAGAATGAAATAAGTACGATCGTTTCAATTTCAATTGACGTTGAACCCGGTGGCAATTTAAATTGGTTCGGTGGAACGATAGATATTTTAGATGGCTATCTAGGCAAAGTTGGGGGAACGATTCAAATAGGTTGTTATGGCAATGAGGCAACATTACTCACTGAGGGTGGCTTTGTTTCTTGCGAGTACTTAGATATATGCTCAGAAGGTGCCTATATCGGTAATGGTCAACTCTATTGCCAATCAATTGATAACAGCGGGCTCATGGAAGTTACAGACAGTATGACTGGATACATTCATATGTATGGCAGCTATTTTCAAAATGCAGAAGGCACGCTGAAAGTACACCTTAACAACCCAGCAGATTATCGAAAATTGTTCGTCACTTTCTTTGCAACACTAGGTGGCACCCTCATCGCAGAAATCGAAGATGGTATCCAACCTCTCGAGGGTGATGTGTACAAGATTGTAGAAGGAAATATTTACAATAATACTTCGTTTGATGAGATACTCATTCAAAACGCACCCGCTGGTACATCATTCACCCAACAAACAAGTGCAACTGAAGCCAATCTCATTGCCTCTGTCGAAACAATTTGGTTTGTCGATGCTGACAACACAACTGGCACTGGAACTTCATGGGCAACCGCTTTTCCAACGGTACAAGAAGCACTAGCAGTTGTTGGAAATGGTGAACAAATTTGGGTCGCAGAAGGTACCTATACACCAGGATTGTCTCGGTCTTCAACATTCAATATTCCAATTGGAGTTAGAGTTTATGGCGGATTCGATGGGACAGAAACTTCGATTGAACAACGTGATATCATCAATCACCCAACAGTTCTTTCTGGCAACGTCAACAACACTCCAACTGCAAGTGATGATGCGTACCATGTTGTGACCTTCTCGCCAACAGAGTGGTTTTATTCTGTGCTTGATGGCGTCACAATCACCAGAGGTATGGCGACGGGATTGGGAACTGGCGAAAATTATGGTGGCGGTATTTTCATACAAACCGGAACGCTCATCATCAATAACTCTCTCATAGATAATAATCAAGCAGATGATCGTGCTGGGGGTATCTATGTAGATGCAGGCTATCTATATCTCAATGAGTCGGTTGTTTCGAATAATGAAATTGAAGATATGCAAAATGGTGGACCTGGTTTTGATGACTGGGGTGGTACAGGCGGTGGTGTATACATTAATAATGGCGGAATCGTAGCTATAAATTCGAATTTTAATTTCAACCGAGCAAACGATGGCGGTGGTGTTGCTGCAATGAATTCGGATTCTACTTTTTCCAATTGTGTATTTAGCGATAACTATTGTTATTACAAAGGCGCCGGGCTGCATACAACTCAGGGCACACTTCAAATTTCTAACTCACTCTTCGATGACAACCGTGCAACAGTTGGAATCATTGGAACTGGAGCTGGTGGAGGTGTGCATGCTTTCGAAACCAATACAAGAATCGAGGGTTCTACATTCAGCAATAACGAAGCAAGCTATGGCGGAGGCATATATTTCGATGAAATCAGCGTAACTGCCATCGCTTTCATTGATAGATGCACGTTCAGATTAAATACTGCTTGGCTCTTAGGAGCTGGGTTTTACGCAAGTGATTCTGGTTCAAACTATTCCTACATAGCAGACTCCCTTTTTGCTGATAACGATGGGCCAACCCTTCAAATGAGCACTGGTACAACTGGTAGCCGTGTGACAAACTGCACAATCGTGAACAACTACAACATTGGAGATAAAGCCGCCCTCACTGGAATCATTTCGCTCCAAAATTCAATTGTCTGGGGAAATAGGGGTGTGTATGATCGTGGGTACTACAACCAAGTCAATGGCCCAATTACAATCGACACGTGCTTGATCGAAAATGGTACGGAATGGCTTCCGGATGGATTAACAAATCAAGATCCAATATTCCGTTCCGAACTAGGCCCCGATGGGATCGAACATACTGGAGATGAAAATTATCGCTTACTTCCAAGCTCTATAGCAATAGATTTCGGAAACAACACTTTATTCGATTTCCCAAAATCAATCGAAGATCTTGATGGGAACCCACGCTTTCAAGATGATCCGTATACGGATGATTGGGATCCCGATGCCACTCCAATCATTGATCTGGGCTGTTTTGAATATACACCAGTTCTCTCAGGCGAATCGGGGTACCGCATTTGGAATGGTGGAAATTATGCAAATTTCGGAACTGACGCAAATTGGCTTCCAGCCGATGCTCCAGGGGCAAGTGACATCCCCTACTTTAGTTCACGTGAGGATATACCACTCATATTGCTCCTCGAAGACCACACCGTATCGCAACTTGAAATTAGCCAAGATTTTTGCACTTTTGGCTTATTGGGTAACACGCTTACATTGACCGAATCAAATTATCCAAGCCTTTTGGTTGGGCACCATGTTGGAACTTCGAGCGCTGTTGCCGTATTCCTTGATGGACAACTAGTCGCGAACAAAGTTGATATCTCTGGCAAGAGTCATGGGAGTGTTGGCATCAATGAAAACGCTTCTATAACTTCCGCCGAGGGCGTGGTCGTAAGAGATGGTGCGGGTTTTTATGGAGGTGGAACACTCTACGGGAACCTCTACTGCAGCGGCACGCTTACACATGACTCATCACACAATTCATTCCCAACCATTCATGGTGATGTTTCCTTGATGAACGGATCGATTGCAGGACTTGCTGGGTCTGGAACTATTCTGTCCTCATGTACACCGATCGACGGGGATCTTGCAAATGGATACAGCAAAATAACTGTTGATGGAAACGTGGAACTAAGCGGGCTCCTGTACTTATTCCAAGGTGAAATAGCAGTATCAGCAGGGCTCTCGATCACATTGATTGAATCAACTCAACCTATCACAACGCAGTTTGATGCAATTATGTCTTCAGGTTTTGGATCCGCCGATCTAGTCCCAATTGTTTCCTACACAAACAATGTAAATGGCACTGGAGGGAGCGTCATTGTGACATTCCAAACTATTTCAAATTTAATTGGTTTTGGGGGAGAGGAACAAACAGGTCTCGACTCCCTGCCTGCTGACGCAAAGTTTGCAGACTTTAATAATGACGGATATCCAGATATTGCATTGTCACTTCCAAATTCGCCAGCAAGTGACGTTCTCGTTCTTATCAATGGTGGCATCAGCGGTAGTTCATGGAACGGATTTACAAGTTCCTACCAGATTCCTGTAGGTAATACTTCTGCGGGCCTTGCGGTAGGTGACCTTGATGGGGATACCGATATTGATATCGTAGTTACAAACACGGTAGCGAATACTGTTTCTGTTCTGAAAAATGTCATAGACTCAAACTCAGGAATAGGATTTATCAAACAAACTGACATTGCAACCAATTGGTACGCACCTACTGTTGACACTCTTCCAACTGATGTTGCAATTGGTAATTTTAATACACCAACTTCTATTGATCTTGCAGTTGCAAATTCTGGTGATGGCATGCTAGCTATTATCAATGGACCTATCATGAGTGCGTCATTTCTACCTGGTGGATCTAATCACCCTACAGGAGGAGGTGCGAATTCAATCGATCCAACCGATGTCAGTGACACAAAAGACTTAGACAAAGTCGTAGTCACTGGAGACGGTGGAAAGACGAGCATTTTCAAGTCAGGAAGTAGTGGTCTCGGATTCATCCTTGAATATGGAGAACCAACTGTAATCCAAGTCGGAGATGGAATTGCAGAACAGATCATTGCAGATCTTGACAACAACGGGCATGAAGACCTCATTGTTGCAGACCCAGTTGGCAATTCAATAGATATTCTTCTTCAAACATCAGAGGATGTGTATGCGTCTCCTGTGCAACTTCCAATTTCAGGAACAAACCCAGAATCAATTACATCTATCGACCTCGATGGTGATGGAGACCTTGACATTGTTGTTGTTCTCACAGATGTTTTATCTGTAAAAGTAGCACGCGCATACAGGAACGACACCGAGCTAGGTACAGGCGAGGCAATCTTCACCGATGTTGGGTACGAACAGGGTGCAGGAGAACTTCCACTGATTGCTCGCTCAGCAGATGTTGATGGTGATGGAGCAGATGACTTGTGGCTCGCCACAGCAATGCCGCCATCATTTAGGGGCGTCGAGGTTGGTTCAACACTGACATCCCTCAATAACATAGACCTTGGTATCCCTTGCCCAGGTGATATCAACGATGATGGCGAGGTCGGCATCGATGACCTTCTCGCTTTGATTGGTGCATGGGATACAAATGATCCAGATGCTGATATCAACGACGATGGCATTGTAAATATTGAAGATTTGCTCCTGCTAATTTCAGCGTTTGGAACGTGCCCCTAATCACCAATGAAGTTAGAATGATGAGCATGACGCCACAAACGGCGGCCTCGAAGAAGAAGAAAAGTAAGGCCCCGAACAATCCTTGGTCTACGCCAGCGATGCAACAGTATCGAGGCTTTAAAGACGCGCACCCAGAATGCGTTCTCTTTTTCCGCATGGGTGATTTTTATGAGATGTTCGATGAAGACGCTCGAACTGTATCCAAAGCAATTGGCCTAACACTCACACAACGAGGAAATGGTGTAGATATGGCGGGGGTCCCCTACCACGCAGCCGAGGGTTATATGCGTAGGATGGTTGAACAGGGTTTTCGCGTCGCAGTTTGTGAACAATTACAGGACCCGTCTGAAGCAAAAGGTGTGGTTGATCGCGGCGTAACGAGAATCGTTACACCCGGAACACTTATTGATGCCTCACTTCTCATAGACAGTCAAACTAATTTACTCTGTGCGTTACGTTCAGATGACAAAAACGTATACATCGCTATTGCAGAAATTTCCACTGGTCTTTTTGAACTCCACAAAGTTGCATCGGATCGCCTTGATGATGCACTCGAACGGCTTGGCGTTGCTGAAGCCATTATTGGAGAAGACGAAGAATCAATCATCCCAACGATTGAATATTGTGGTGTATCCATTACAAAACGACCGGCGTGGCATTTCAATACTACTGAGGGAGGAGCGCTACTCAAAACTCAATTTGGTGTAAGTACCTTATCTGGATTTGGGATTGATGAAGACGACCCAATCGTTGGTGTTGCTGGAGCGATTCTTGATTATATTGGGGTAACACAATCAAGCAGTGATGCACTTGCACATTTGCAACCGCCAAGCGTACAGAATGCAAGTGATATTGTTGCGCTTGACGCCACAACGATTCGCAGTTTAGAAATTGAACAAACAATACGCGGTAACTCTGGAGAAGGCTCTCTGTTATGGGTCATGCAGAGATGCCGAACTGCGATGGGCAAACGGTTGCTTAGACGATGGCTTTGCGAACCACTTGCTAATGCAGATGCTATTGAACAACGGCAACATATTGTTGAAGTTTTCGTAGGCGATGCAACACTACGTTCTTCAATTCAATCGTCTCTTGATTCTGTGCAAGATATTGCGCGTATCGCTGGCAGAGTTGGAACTGGTCGTGTTACACCACGTGATCTCGTTGCCCTTGGAGCATCGTTACTTGGCAGCGATTCGATTGCAAACATTTTAGAAGGCGACCCACTTGCTGCAATTCAAAAAGAACTACAAAACCTCGCAACGACACTAACACCTCTTGCAAAAACAATAACAACGCAGTGTGTCGAGAGCCCCCCTGCACACATGCGAGATGGTGGGCTGTTTGTTGATGGCATAGATTCTGAACTTGACGAAGCAAGATCGTTGCAACGTGATGCCGGGCAATGGCTCTCGCAATACCAAGCTCAAATTGTTGAAGAAACCAACATAGGGACAATGAAAGTTGGATACAACAAAGTCTTTGGATATTACATCGAAGTTTCAAAAGCACAATCAAACAGAGTGCCTGACAACTTTACACGTAAGCAGACATTGAAAAATGCTGAGCGGTACATCACCCCAGAACTCAAAACGTTTGAGAACAAGGTGCTCAGCGCAGAATCAATGGCGCTAGAGCGCGAGCAACAATTATTCAGAGAATTGTGTTCTTCAATTCACAACTGTTTGCAGCAAATCGTTGCATTTGCAGACGTGATCGCACGGTTAGATACCCTTACTTGTTTTGCTGATGTAGCAACGATGTATGGGTACGTTCGACCAACAATCGTTGACGAACCAACACTTGAAATTCAAGATGCCCGGCACCCTGTCCTTGACCGTCTGCTACAAGATCGCTTTGTTCCCAATGATTGCAAGTTAGAGAACGCGCCACTTGCCCTCATCACGGGACCAAACATGGCTGGTAAGTCGACATACATCAGGCAAGTAGCAATTATTACACTGCTCGCTCACACAGGAAGTTTTGTGCCAGCAAAATCTGCAACAATCGGGTTGGTTGATCGCATCTTTACGAGAGTTGGAGCGAATGACGAACTGCACGCTGGGCAATCAACCTTTATGGTTGAAATGGTTGAAACTGCAAATATTCTTAATAACGCAACACGTAAGAGTCTTGTCATCCTTGATGAAATTGGCAGAGGAACAAGCACTCTCGATGGCTTATCACTCGCCTGGGCAATTGCTGAATCACTATCAAAAGTTGGGTGTAGAACATTATTTGCTACGCATTATCACGAACTTACATCGCTTGCCGATCGAGATTCAAGCATCACGAATTTACACGTTACCGTTCGTGAGTGGAATGACGAGATCGTGTTTTTGTATCGCATTGCGGAAGGTCGTACTGATAGAAGTTACGGGATTCACGTTGCAAAAATTGCAGGTGTTCCAAAACATGTTGTCGACAGGGCAAACGAAGTGCTTAACACACTTACTGTTCATAATGCGCAAGCAAGTGAAGAAGCTACAAGCCATATTCCAAGTGAACCACAAATGGGTTTATTTACAGAGTACTTGCCAAGTCCTCTCGTAAAGGAACTCAAAGAGATTGATATCAATTCTCTTTCGCCGATGGAAGCGTTTGAGTTACTTCGCGAATTCAATCGCCGTGCTTCTGACGAAGCCGAGCGCTAAGACGTAATAATAATTGCACTCGTTCAAATTCATTAAGCCATTCTTGCAACGTAGCGCTGTATTCATCCTCTGGTATATGTGCTCCGGGGATATCACACGCTGCACCAAGTTGTCTTTGTGCGATAGAGCGATACCTAGTGAGTGTCCGATCACCAAGCACACTCACTGGCTCAAAATCTTCTGCCATAAATAATACGGTTGGCACTCGATTTCCTGCATTAATCGAAATAGCTGTTGTGAGTTCACTAGCTGCATCTCGATCAATCCATCGCAAATCAATCTTGGGTGATGCAGCAGCAATTGCAGCGAGCATTGGTCCCTGCGAAGAGCAGTCACCACACCAAATCCCAGAAATAACGAGCACCTTCATTTCTCTTACAAAACTATCGAGTAATGTTTGCTGATCTGAGGCAAGTTTCGTCCGAGCATCATTATCTCGCCAAGGGCGTGCTCTCTCTTGATCACTCAGATATGCGTCGTACGTGTGAGCAGTTTGGTGGAGTTCCTTGAGTTTTTCTGCGTTAATTCCTACTGGCATACACGCAGTTTACTCTGGGCTTGGCCACACAACCCAATCGCCATCTGGAACGGCGGTTGGAGAATGCCACTTGTTTGCTTCCTCTGCGTGTCTGCCGCCATCGTCATCTTGATCGTTTCCAATAGAGTAAATCACAGGCCGTTCATTCACAATGGTGATATTCCATGGTTCACCACTCCAAGGGTCAATGGCACTAGTGTTTGAAAGATCCTCTGGCCATAAACCAGTCGATTGATACTCAGAGAGTGCGTAAATTGTTGCTAGTAATCCATCGCGGTTTGCTCTAGTGTATTTACAGTGGAGTACTGCCGCATCAAGGCTTGGAATGAGTAAATCAATGAGAAAATACTTATTCAAAAACCCACCTTCTTTACTGAGTTCATATGGATGAAGATAATTTGACTCGTCTTCTCCCCAAGCATGAAGTGGAATTTCACGAGCTTGTTCCATGCGTAGTAAATATGAGTCATAGCGATCAAGCAACTCTTTTCTCGATGCGATGAGGAGATCTCCTATTGGCGCAAACAGAATTGGAGGAATTTGTTTAGGCATTTCTTGCCCCGCAGCATCACCAACCCAAGACATTTTTTTTAGTAATTCCCCTGGGACAGGAACGCCATCACCAGCACCGTCATCAGTGAAAGTTCTTTGAAGTAGGTCTAAAATGAACATTCTCTCTCCATCAAAACGAATATTCATTTCCTCGTTTAGTAAGGAGAGTTGCGTTTCAAGCCTACCAAGATGTGAAGAGAGCACTGCTGGATTTTTCTCTAAAATCGTTCCGATTGTTTGAAAAGCCAGGTTATATACTGCAAGTGTAACGAGATCATTGATCAATGTTGAGTGCTCGCGAATTTGTGAGCCTAACCTAAGCATTGCTTCAACATCTTCATAACATTGTTGACTTTCACCTTCGCTAGCAGTTTTTAATGCGTCGTAGTGGAGCAATCTTGCCAACTCTATAAAATGCCCAAGTTGTGGAAACAACACGCTTAACATGCTGTTGTCCTGATTTAATTGAGATGCTTCATATCTTTCTGGCCAGAGTTCCTTATCTTCTTCGTACATTGATCCGCCGACTATGAAACCCACTCCTTGTTTTGCAGAGCCTTGCAGAATTAAATTCACAGTTTCTTTATGCGAATCGATCCAATGCGCATATTCATCCCAACCAGCATCGCCTGCCCATTCTGGTTGTACGGGACGATCATCTACTTCAGGTGTCGGTTCGTCATTTTTATTGAGTGCAATCAGTGCCTCTCTATAATAAGGCCACGCCCGTTCATCCTCTGGAATAGATGCAGCAGTTTCATTTAGTTGTGCTACATAATCAACAGCAATATTCGGTTTTCGTTGCATGGCAAAAAATACCATGACCACATACACAACCACAATACAACCGAATGCAACCGCTGTATATTTCATTGATTTTACAAATGCAACTTCAAGCCACCAACGTTTCCGCTTGCATGCGTTTCGCAAAAGTTTTGCAGCAGTTTTTTCATTCCCATAGGCAGCGATCGCCTCGTTTGGAGAATCCCCAGCTGCAAGTGCATCCTCAAAATGCGCTTTCAATTCACGCGCCACATCAAGTTGTTCTCTGCTACGAAGCCTCGTCCGCCTTGCAACTCGCCGGATCAGTTTTTGTATTTCAACTGGCAGCTCACTTGAAAATAATTCTTTTTTAATTGACATCAGGAAACTTCAAGCTTGTAGGCACGAGCAATAACACCTATTTCACGCATTGCCGTTGTCAGTGCTGCCCATTGTTTTGTATCAGTAGCTAACTTCTTGTGCCCATCGTTCGTAAGTGTGTAATACTTGCGTTGCTTACCACTATCACCCTCTTTCCATGTTGATTTCACTAATCCCTTTGCTTCGAGGTTATAAATCATGGGATACAGCGTCGATTGCCCCATCGCTAAGGCACCGTCGCCAATCTTCTCAAGTGAAGAAACTAGCTCATACCCGTAGCGTTCCTTGGCATCAAGCAATTTCAAAATCGCTACTGGCCCAGCCCCACGCATAAGTTCTCGTTCAATTCGCATGATATGCCTCCTATACTATGGCTACCATAGCATAGGAGGCATACTGTCATTTGTGAACTCCAATTGAATTAATTTCCTCGGAATAAACTACCTCGTAGGTAGTTTATTTGCGTTACCAACCAGAAGTTGGTTGTTTGTTGACCATAGACCAACAGCGCTCGAGAACAGCACGAATACCTGCGTGCGTGGCTCCAGAACACATCAGCGGCGAATCAATACCAAGACGAGATGCAAAATCTCCCACATACTCCTCGAGTTCGTCTTCAGGGAGCAAATCAATTTTATTGAAAACGATCATTTCTTCCTTTGCAGCCAAGTCGGGTGAATATCGCTCTAGCTCACCACGAATAGTTTTATAATTCTCAACTGGATCAGATCCATCCTCGGGAAATACATCAAGCAGGTGCACCAACGCTCCAGTACGCTCGACATGGCGTAAAAAACGATGCCCTAACCCTGCTCCATCCGCTGCCCCTTCGATCAAACCTGGAATGTCAGCCATCACCAAGCGGCGGTCAGCATCAAGCTCAGCAATGCCAAGGTGTGGCTGCAATGTCGTAAATGGATAATCAGCAACCTTCGGTCTCGCCGCGCTCACGGCGCTTAACAGCGTAGATTTGCCTGCATTTGGCAACCCAACAAGACCAATATCTGCGATCAATTTCAATTCGAGCCGAAGGGTATGTTCCTCGAGCGGCTCGCCGGGCGTTGTTTCCCGTGGTGCTTGATTTGTTGAAGACTTAAAGTGTTCATTTCCAAATCCACCCTTACCCCCTTTTGCAACAACAACTCGTTGATCTTGACCTGAAATATCTGCGATCAATGCACCCGTTTCTTCGCTATACACAAGTGTCCCAAGCGGTACCTTCACTACTTTGTCATCGCCATTAGCACCATGCATTTGACTGCCTAATCCAGGGCCACCATGCGCAGCTCGATAATGTGGTCTGTGTGTCAAAGTCAAAAGCGTATCAAGGCTTTCATCACCTACCAACACGACATCACCGCCATCCCCGCCATCGCCACCGTTTGGTCCACCCTTGGGCACAAACTTCTCACGACGAAAACTGACGCAACCGTTGCCGCCTTTTCCGCTCCGGACAAAAATTCTCGCCCTATCAACTAACATGTCTTATTGTCCTTAGACTTAGCCAACTGCCGTAAATTGCGGCACCGACTCATCTGCTGGAATAATGTCTACGTACCGTCCACGGAAGAAAACCTTGCCAGGCTCGGTCGCAAACAATGTGTCATCATTTCCACGACGTACTAAGTAACCAGCCTTGAACTTCGTGCCACATTGGCGAACGATGATCGAACCAGCCTTCGCTGCTTGACCTGCATAGAGTTTAATGCCTCGATATTGAGGATTTGAATCGCGTCCGTTCTTTGAAGAACCACCACTCTTTTTATGGGCCATAACTACGCTCCTTAGTACTTCCAGTCAATCTCCCGAGCACACGTTCGGGAGCCCCATATTGTAGCAAAAAACAACCCCTCTGGGAGTTTCTTGTGCGGTGCCAAACAATCGCCTCAGCAGGGATTGGGCGTAGATGAACGGCACCAAGGGTAGTTTTTTTATCTGAAAACCCAACGCCTGAAAACTTGATCCTCAGCTGAGGCTTCTACTTCATCATTTGAGGGCCTTCTCACCGAAACACCTCCACCTACTTCTCGGCTTGGCAAAGGAGTAAGATCGCCGACCAAAGCACCTGGAACTATCCAAGAAAGTTGCAGATCACGGTGCAATATGATTTCGTCGCCAGTCAATGGATTCTTCACTTTTGCAGTGTCGCCGCTCACCCCACTCACAAAAACCTGCAAGGCTCGGACGTTTTCATTTCCGGCCTTCCAAACAACGAGACCGCGAGATGCGTTTTCTTTACCACGCAGCAATGCTCCACTTACTTCTGATTGCATCTCAAGAAGCGGATCACCAAACGTATCAAGAATCGTCGTTTGAATTCGGCGAGGCACATTGTGCCCCCCGTCTAACATTTCTCCTTGATCAGTTACCAATGTGAAACTTGGTACCCAGCGCTGGTCTTTGCCGGTTTCGTTTGTCACTTCATAGACCAATACCCAATACCCTTGGTCAGTACGTTGGTCACGATAAAATCGAAGACCACTTGTTTCAAAAGTTAATTGCCAACGATTAGGATGATCCGTCGCCTTTGGATATGCAAAAGTAAAAGTGGCCAACGATGTGATCGTGAGTAGGAATGCTGTGATGATAAAACGCATATGATTCTCCAAGTGGAGATTCTATCATTTTGAGACATTTCCCGCACTACTATGCAAATACCTTACGCAAAACACCTTGAAGCTAGCGTAACCCTCATAGGACGAAACAGGCTGGAAGCCTCAGCATTCCTTGAGAGCCTAAGATCTCGCCCACTCTCCCACACGTTTTATGGAGATTGCAGGGATACGGTTGTCCTTGTCACGGAGGGTGCTGGGTCAGTCGCCACGTTCATGACCTCTCCCCCAAGTGAGGACAACAAAGAGAAATTGATTCTCCTATTACAAAACGCGTTAAAAAATACTGCTCAAAAAGGTATCGCAACTGCACACGCCCTGCTTGGGGAAGATGATCTCTTTTTGGCACATCTCTTTAAAGTCGCAGCGTTTACAGAATTAGCAACTTTGTGTTACATGGAATGGCGTGCACACGCAAATCAATCAGACATTGCCCAAACTACCAATGCCAACTTCTGTGCAATTTCTGCGTGTACAGATAATGACTTCGAAAAAATTCTAAAGGAAACGTATATAGGCTCCCTTGATTGTCCCGCAATCCACGGCAAAAGAGACATCAAGGACATCATTCAAAGCCACCAAGGGTTTGGCGCAAATGATCTCTCTCTCTGGTTTACTATTTTGCTAGATCAAGAGCCCGCAGGTGTTCTGCTCTTGAACAAACCAAAAAACGAACAGTATTTCGAACTCGCCTACCTTGGCATTTCCCCAAGGATGAGAAAAAAGGGCCTCGCTGAAGAGGCGATGGATTACGCCATAAATCAAGCAACAAGAAGAGGATGCAACAAAATCATCCTTGCCGTCGATGCATCAAACACACCAGCAATTCGCCTCTACAAGAAAGCACACTTCCGAGAAACTGTTAAGCGAATTGCAATGTTTTGTCCATTGCGTTGAAGTTATCCACAGGTTATCGACAACTTTCTGAAAACTCTAATTCATTTTTTCTGTAATCACGTTGACCTAGGAAAACACAGGACTTATACGCACAATAAAAAGAGTAACAAAAGAAACTACAAAACAATCTGTTGCAACCGTTGTTATTTATTGTACGCTTCACATATCACTCAGGGACGAGTGAACCGTATACGAAAAGGTGCTCATTAACTGATCACTTCTTCAAGAGGGGCGGATGTCGGACGGACTCATCTACAACTTTTCACTTTGATCTTCATCGTTTTTTTACAAACGAGTGCGCGGCTCCCACACATTCAATGTCCAACCCTTTTTTAGAAACTGAACAACGACTCCGAGAAGAATTGACAAAGTCACTTGGAAAACGTCCCTATCGAATGTGGTTTTCTGAAACAACCATGCACTGTTCGGAAGAAGGTGTTGAAATACTTGCAGCAACACCGTTCGCCGCTCGTTGGATTGAACAAAGATTCTCTGCAGTCATCAATGATGCCGCTTCAGAAGCATTTGGCAAGTCAACTTCTGTTCGAATTAACACCTCTGAACAAGAAGAACCGGTGCAACGCGATCGACTAGTACAACAAAACAAAGTACAAAAATCAAAACCAAAACGGCAACTTCGTGGATTTGACGAATTCGTTGTGGGCTCCTGCAATAGGCTTGCATGGTCTGCCGCAAAACAACTTGTACAAGAAGATGGCAAGTCGATCTCACCGCTCTTCATCCACGGTGTATGCGGTGTTGGTAAAACACACCTGCTTCAGGCGATTTGCAAAGAAACAGCAAAAATATCAAAGGGGCGAGTGCGTTTTGTTACAGCAGAGCAATTTACAAATGAATTCATCGCAAGTTCAAGGACTGGCGACTTTCAACGTTTTAGATCGCGCTATCGAAATCTAGATTTACTCGCAATCGATGATATTCATTTTGTTGCAAGCAAAACCAAAACTCAGGAAGAGCTCTTGCACACGCTCGACGCAGCAGGTCTTCGAGGCGCTCGACTAGCGCTTGCTTCAGATGAAGATCCCCGTCATATTCGACGGCTAAACAAAGCTCTTGCTAACCGTTTTGTCGCAGGAATGGTTGTTGAAATAGATCGACCAGACAGAGAAACAAGACTCGCGATTATTGAGAAATTGTTGACTGACCGAGGCATTTCAATGACGCCCGCTGCGATTGATCGACTTTCAAGTCAAGCTGTTGGTTCTGTTCGAGAGATCGAAGGTGCTGTGACTCGAGTAACTGCAGCAGTCCAATTTTTAACAAACCAACACAAAGATGTTGTAGGTATCGATGATGTAGAACGCGTACTCCGTGCTACTCCACCAACATCACACCCAATACGTATGCAAGATGTCATAAGTATTTCATGCAAGCGATTTGGAGTTTCAACAAATGATCTACTTGGAAACTCTCGTTCAACACGAGTAGTCTTGGCTCGATCAATTTCTGCATACCTTGGTCGTAAACTCACAACAATGAGTTTCCCAGAACTTGCAGTAGCACTCGGGAGGAAAAACCATTCAACTGTTCACGCCGCTGTACGAAGGATCGAAAAGCGGTTAGAGCACGACTCCACGACAGAAGGATCTGTTCGGATTGGAGAAGAGGAAATTACCGTGAAAGAGCTGCTTGATCAACTTTCTTGGGCGATCCGCTCAAGAGCAAACGAGTAAGGTCCTATCGGTAAGTCGATCGTATTACGGAATGATTCCAACGCGATCAATGGTAGCAGCGCGACTGAATGGATGCGGTCGCCCTGCTTTCCCACTACCTTCAAATTGTGCGTTACACTCTACAGACATGGGTTTCCTCAACGTAAGAACATACGCCTTTCTTGTTGCTTTATTCTTGGCAACTTCATTGTTGCATGGCGGCAAAAGTGCAGATCATTCCGAAGCAGCACTACGCAAATTAACCACTGCCACTAGGCAACAACAAAATGGAGAACATCTTGCAAATATAGGTGCGTTAAGAAGTTTACGTGATCCTACCCTCAAACCATTTTTCCACAAATTAGTGCAACACAACAATTGGTCGATCCAAGTGCACGCCGTTCTTGGACTTGCCGAACTTAGCGAAGAAGGTCTCATTGACCCGTGGCTAGTCCAACAAATTACACCCACTGCACGCGAACAAATAATCATAAAATCGCTACAAGATGATCTGTTTTCAATTGAAAGCATGAAAACTCTGCTTGATTGGTCACTTCTCGAGCCAGCCCCTACCCTCTTGCTTATCGCCGATCTTCATTCCAAAGGCATCGCGCCAAAGCCAGAAACAGTTGAGAAACTTGTCAATAATTCAGATCTGGGCATTGCAACGGTTGCATCACTTCTTTCTGAAAACCCAAAGACTATTACTGAAGTAACAAATCGATTAAGGCGTGGCACATCGAGGGAAAAAAGAATTGCTTTAGCACAAACGCTCCAACTCATTCAACAATATGATTTGCCATCTGGATCTCAGTGGCTTGAACCACTTTTGGAATCTCCTACATTCAAATTGTCCGATAGAGAGATCCGACACGCGTTGTTTACTTTACTAAAAGTTAATCCCGAAGTAGGTATGAAACATTGGAACAACACACTTCCTTCTAAACCAAGCAAACTTGAACAAGTTCGCTTTCTATTACTATTGATGGATACGAAGATCCCTCTCGATGAAACGATCGCCAAAAAACTACAAATTGACTCCGAAGAGGGTATCCTTTATGCGCTTTATCTTGCAGGACTTGAAGCATTAGACACACCTGAAGATGGCGATGCTTACATCGAATTACTTTTAGATTTAGCGAATCGCGGACATTCTCATTCTACCGAATGGGCATTCCAACGAGTAAAAACACTCCCTTCCGATTTGGCCCAGAAGTTCTACACATCACTAGCAATTTTGCCAGAAGATGAAAGCACAATGAACTCGAAACGAAACGATGTTGCAGTTGTTGCTTTTCAAGAACTTATTAAAACAAATCCTGAACATGCGTGGACATTACTCCATTCAGTTGAAGACGACAGTCATCAACAAGAATTGATGTTACTTGCGATGCTTCAGAATTATGGAAATGCGTTGTTAGAGAAAGAGGCCTCCGCGATTCGTCGCATTGGTGTTTCACGTCCTGATGCTATGGCGCTGCTTCTTGCAGCAAGAGGGACTGAACCACTCAATGAAAGTGACCAGCGTTTGCTTGGCCTGGTTGCCGCAAGCGGCGCGTCAATAGGAAGCCCTCTCGAAACTCAGGCCGCTTGGCTATATCTCCGGCGAATGGGTATGACCGAACAAGCACTTGCTGCAGCCACAACAACTTCCCCATAGGAAATTACTTTGTCAACCAATATCCCACTTAGTTGCGCAGACATTACAGAACGAGAAATTCTTGCTGCATCCGATGCCCTTCGAGGCGAAACACAATCTCTTGGTCCATGGACAAAACGTTTTGAAAAAGCTGTTGCTTCTCAGGCGAGTGGCTCGTTTGCCATCGCTTTTTCTTCCGCTTCCTGTGCGATGCAATCAGCACTTGAAACGCTCGGTGTTGGACAAGGTAATGAGGTCATCGTGCCAACGTTTGATTCACCATCAACAACTGCATGCGTATTGCGTCTTGGGGCCATTCCAGTTTTTGCAGATTGTGATGCAAGATCACTGAATTGTGATGTAGATGACATCTCTGCAAAAATAACATCAAAAACCAAAGCAATCGTTGCTTCACATGTATTTGGAAATCCTACTGGCATTGATGCTATTGCAAAAATAGCAATGAAAAATGAAATTCATTTGCTAGAAGATGCCGGGCAAGCCATCGGCAGTAAAGTAAATTCAAGACCAGCTGGATCATTTGGTAGAGTCGCGGTTTTCGCATTTCACTCAACTACACAATTAACGAGCCTTGAAGGCGGAGTCATTGTTACAGACGATGATAAACTTGCAAATTCTTGTCAATCACTAAGAAACCACGGACTCTCATCCGATCCGTTGCACGCATCAGAAGAACTACACCAGGTGAGAACTGATGAACGGCTGGTTTCACTTGGACATAGTTTCAGATTAAGCGAAGTACACGCAGCGGTTGGTGCAACCCAAATGAAACGTATTGATGAAATAATGGAACGCAGAGGACGCGTTGCAGATTGGTACACACAACGCCTTGGCGGTGTTGGAGATGTCATGTGCCCAACCATCGATCCACAAATAAGCATGAGTTGGGATGGCTATGTCATCCGTTTAAATGATCAATTTGAACAAGAAGATCGTGACCATATTATCCGTGGCCTTCACCGCCATGAAATTGGAGCAGCAGATTATTTTAGACCCGTCCACACACTTCCCCCCGTTAAACACGCTGTGCAAAAACATTCGCCCTGCCCCGTTTCTGAATCAATCTCCGCCCGCACACTTGCATTACCATTTTTTACTTCTATGACAAAACGTGAAGTAGACATCGTGTGTCAAACACTTGAACTCATGATGACTCGATCTACGTTTGCAAAAGATTAAGAGGTAACTTTTCAACCACAATGTACAAGTTCTGCCGCCGCTGGGCTGGGAACTTCTACAACAGGAAGCATTTCAGATTCGATAATCGCTTCAAGAATTACAGCCCTTCTTGAACCTTCTAATGCATCAATAGCAAGGCGAGCATCGCGATAGGGCAATGACAAAATATACGCGACTTCTTCGCGTGCAGGCATTGTCTTTTTAGTTGGGATCTCTTCCTCACGTGTACGTCTTCTTACAGTGATACCTGAAAGAAATAACGCCAGTAAACCAACAATCATCGCCCATTGTTTTGCAGTAGATTCAGGCACTTCAGATTCACCGCCTGCAACTGCAACATCATGAACCATTGAAATTTCAACAAGCGATCCCGGCGCTGCGGTCTTGGCAATATGCAATATATTCTCCATAACTGTCTCAACATTGCCAACCTGTGATGCTCGCTTAGTCACCCACGATCTTGGCAGCGTCAACCGAACGACTGGACGCTTGTTATCTAACCATGGAATAAAAAGTTCATCCTCGGGAGGCATAACCATATCCACTTGCACAGTCGCAACATTCAAAGCCAACGCTTCATCGACAGCAACACGAATTGTTTCGCTATTCAACGGCGGCGAATGGATTGGTAGATCGTGCCCAGTACATATTAGGCCATCGCGATTATCAACAACCGTTATATCCTCTTCTAACAAATGAGAGACGCCACTTGCTACAAGCCGAGTTACCGATGCAATCTCATCAGAACCAAGCCTAGCTTTCGTTGAAGGTGTCACTGTTACACAAGCAGTAGATGGAACATATCGATGCCCAAGCCCTTTGCTCTCTTGCAAGGAAAGTACAACTTGTGCTTGAGATATTCCAGATATTCCCTCAATCAACGACGCCAATTCTGTTTGCAATGCAAGTCTTCTGTCGTTCTTTTGCTCTGCCATGGATTTTGGCACCATTTTTCCCCAGATGGATTCTTCGGGCTCCACTTCAACAAATGCAAAATCTCGTGACGGTTCAGTTTGTGTATCACTTTTGCCATTCACTAACCAGAGGATGCCCAACGTGCATGCAATAGCACCAATGAGACCGAAAATTCTTGCACCATTAAATTGTAAAGCCGCCATGGGCGAACCGTCTTTCACGAATCATCCTCTCCGTGTAAGCAACAAGAAAAACTTGAGCAAACAGACAATCGACCTCGCATCCGTGCGGAGTCATCAGCTATTTATCGACCAATAGGAGGGTTTTACCTGCTATTTTTCTTCATGTTTTTTGGTTTGCGACTCAAAATAATCGTCGCTAAGACAAAAAAGATCACCGTTGTTACGATCATCAGCGTCAATTCAACCGGTTCGATACTACCAAATTGCTCTGTTAACTCTACTCGGTCCGTATTATTACCTGAAGGCCACCCAATTTCAAAGGCTGTTGTAGTGCCATTACGTTCCACTCCAATGACACGCAAGGCTTCACCCTCCACAACCGACCATCGGCCAGAGGGTTGTGGAAACGATGCTATTTTCACCAACCTTTCTTGTTGCATCCCGATAACGTCAACTGCATTCTCATGACCAACAATGAAAAGCGGCCAACCATCGTGCACAATGAGATCTTGTAACTTTCCGTTTATTTCATGGCTCTTGCCCATCTGCCACAACCCATCATCAAGTGTGTGCAGCGTGAGTGCATGGCTATTTGAAACCGCCCCTATCCACTTGTCACCAAGTCGCGAAACATGTATTTCCTCACCAGGCAAATTGGGAGTTACTGCGTTTCCGCCAAGGTCAAAACATTGAATCCCTTCGTTTTCAACAATAAGCACAGGGTTGTCTTGCAAAATCACAATATCTCGGATCACCCCATCCATTTCGAGTGGAGAGACAGCAACTGCTCTTCCCCTAGGGTCTGTTCTCAAATCACCTGTCGCTTGATTTTCAACAAGTCTTGCTCGATACAGTACTGGCGGATCACTCGCTCCTACAAACCATAATGTTTGATCATGCACGGCAAGTGCTATAGGTCTCTTTGCAAGTGGCAGCACGACTTGGTATTGATCGTGATCGAACAATTGACACAGTTCGTGCTGCGGACCAATTCCTCCCGGCTCGGTATCTCTTACAAACCAACCTCCGAGATCATTCCCCGTCGATATCAATGGTTGTGTTGCAAGAACACTTGCAATCACAAATGCAATCATTGTGGCGGTTCCTCGATAACTGTTGGTTTTAATGCTCTTTGAAGAAATGACAAATCGAACACCCTATCCATTCGCTCTTCGCTTGTATCAGTAGAAATCCACGCGAAATCTATCTTTGTTGTTGCGTCATTTGTTGAACTCTCAATATCGATTAACTTACCAGTGACTGGCCAAACCAATCTGTTTTTTTGCAACAGTTCAACTTTAATCCCTTCATGATGCAGTGCTGAAATTTGGTGATGTGCATCTTCAACTTCTATTTCAAGAATGCGATGTGTTAATGGATCAAACGTTGCAACCCACGTACGGGGATTTGCCTTAACTGTAATCACGCCATTCTCAACAGTCGTCTCCCCTTTTGGCAAGGGATCCAATCCAAGCAAAACAAGTGTATCGAGGATATCTGAAAAAAAGACATCTTCTTGGTTTATTGATAACGTAGTTTCATCTCCAAGCAACTCGAACATCCAATGGTTTTGTTCGTCACCACCCATCCACATCAACACCTCACCCGATTTTGAAATACGAAGTGAAATCGCATTATCTAAACGCCAGAAATCAAAATCACCTTGTACGCGATGTTTTCCATCTTCGTCACGCCAATGAAATTCGATAACGCCTCGCCCGACCACCTTCCTAAGTAACGACGTTCGTTCTTGCTGCTGCAACCTAATTTCTTGAGGAGTTATTTTTTTTTGCTGTGGTTGCGTGTCACCCTTTGGAGCACAGGAGAATATTGCGAGACAAAAAAGACAAAAAATAAGCCGCAACATTACATGTCACCTTGCAATAAATCACTTAATTGGTCAGAAAGTCCATGAATTTCATCTTCTTGGATACCCGGATTATGGACTTTTGAGACCTCACCATCTGTGCCAGACCACCTCAAAAGCCACGTTTCACCACCCTCTGTTTCCTCGCGACCAACGAGTTTTAGCTTCCTTTTTCGGAGCAAAACAAGTGCGATAATGTACCTAAACGCGATTCTTTGTGGACGATCATCGCCTTCGAGACGTTCAAATAGATCTACTAAAACTGCCTCGTCAATCACAATATCGGGCTTTTTGCCCTCTTGAGGGGTGATATATCGCCAATGACTGAATAATCGATCTGGACGATCCCCCCTCTCCCACGCTTCGATGCTGTAATCAAACCGTTCAAATCCCTCATCCTCTTCCCGCTCACAGAGTGCTGCGATTGCTGGGGTCGCGTAGGGGATTTCCTCGTTAGTTGCCGCGCACTTGCCTGTTGGGCGAGAGACGCCTTGTGAACTTCCAAATCGTGCCATAGATGAGAATCCTACGGTATCCGCGTATACTTTGAGTGATTATGTTCTGGAATCTTTTTGTATCTCATCCTTTAGAGACAATAGTCGAGTTACTCGTCATCGGCGTGTGTGTCTTTTTTGCGCTCAGGTTCCTGCAAGGGACCCGCGGAGGCGGTGTCATTCGGGGGCTGATTGTCCTTATTGTACCGCTTGCAATTCTCGTTGCACTCGCAAATACTTCTGAGCACTTTGAACGTCTTAACTTTTTTGCAGAACAATTTGTGACGTCTGTTTTTCTTTTGTTGATTATTATTTTTCAACCAGAACTTCGTCAAGCAGCTATCCGAATTGGGCAAACTGGTTTGATTGCGAGACTGAGAAGTTCATCGTCAGTGGATAGTTCTACTATTTCTTCGATCAGTGCATCTTCCTCTTACCTCAGTCGCAATCAATTTGGAGGACTCATTGCAATTGAGCGAGAAAACACAACCAACGATCACACTGTTGGTGGACAAGAACTCGATGCAATAATTAGTGAACAACTTCTTACATCAATTTTTTGGCCAAACAATCCGTTGCATGATCTAGGTGTTGTTGTTCGCGGAGACCGTGTTTTACGTGCATCTTCACAATTTCCACTTGCAGATGAGTCGATAAAACTTCCTGCAGACCTAGGCTCAAGACACCGTGCCGCAGTTGGACTTTCCATGCGATGTGACGCATTGATTGTTATTATCAGCGAACAGACAGGGCGTGTTTCCATTGCTGACCATGGCACACTCACTGTTATTGACAGAGACGAAATAGAAAAAGAATTATTAGTACGGCTTGAACGAAAGCAAGAAGACACAGTAATTAATGATGGAACCGAACAATCAACACAGGCTATACCGGAACCGACTGAATGAAACGAAGCGAAAACACATTAACCTATGTATTTGTCATTGTGTTGACATTCATGATCTGGTTTTGGGCTGCAGGGAATACAAAAACCGACACGGTTCTTAATGTTAAAATTAATTTCAGCCCGCCAGAAGGGTCAAGTAGTATCATTTCGCCTGCTTGGAAAACAGTGACTATCACATTCCATGGCCCACAATCAGGTCTTAAGTCAGTAAAGGAAGCATGTAACGGAGGCCTAACTCTTACAGTCCCTACAACGAGTGGAACTCCAGTCATTGACTTAGCTACTCGCATCGCTGAACTTGATGCAATCCGTTCTACTGGTGTTGATATATCTGATATCGATCCAAAAACAATTGATCTACAAGTCAAAACAATGGTCTCAGTTGTTGCTTCTGTAGTTCCAGTACTCAACGGCGTACAAATCAGGGGCGACATCACTGTTAACCCAGCAACAGTAACACTCCTTATTCCCAGTTCTATTCGTGACACTCTACCTGAAGTGATAAAGGTCATGGCAACTATAACGCCTAGCGAAATGGCACTCCTGCCACACGGAGTTGTACAAAAAAGAAGCGCTGGGGTGCAATTACCCGTCCCTCTCGACCTTCCAGATGTAATAGTGGATCCAAGTGCAGTATTATTATCGTTTACAATAGAGTCAAATACTGCAAAAACAGATATTGCGCAAGTCCGTGTGTTACTCGCAGGACCCGCAGAAGATTACAGCGGGTACTCCATAGAACTCCCTCGCAAGTTTATTTCAAATGTAACCATTGAAGCTGATGCTGAACTGATTGAACAAATTGAAAGTGGTAAAGCTACGGTATTTGCAATTGTTCGTCTTGCATCGAGAGATATGGAACTAGGTATTAATCAAAAAACTGTGACTTCATTCTTAGCAATTACAGAAGATGGCATTGGCCACGAAGTAAAAGCCACGCTCGAAGACCCATCTTTAATTAACATTGAACTTGAAATAAAACCGGTTGATGCAAAAGAAGTCATAGAGTAATTACTCCCACCGCGAACGTTTAAAAGGAACTTGCATTTCTTTATACCCAGTTAGACGCATACCACGACTTTTTCCCTCGGCGAAGCAGAATTGTTGTGCCATGCAGTAGATCTTCGGAAGTTAGCATTCTGTCAACTGCCTCGTCACCATGCAACTTTTCACCATTGACCGACACCGAGCCATTCTTTAAAAACTCCCTCGCTTCACGCTTACTATTGCACAAATCTGTTTGAGGAAGCAACTCTACAAGAGATGTGGCTTCGGTGCCAAGGGAAGTTTTTGAAAACTCACCTGCTGGAACTTCTGCGAACACCTCGCCTAACATTTGAGCGTCAAGAGATGCAATATCGCCTCCAAACAAGGCTTTTGCTGCTTCATTGCATTTCGTTACATTCTCGCTGCCATGAAATATTTCAGTCATTGCGTCTGCTAGCGCATGCTGAGATGCTCTTTGGTGCGGAGCGCTTGCATGTTCTTCTTCAATTGCTTCAATCGTAGATTGGTCAAGGAAGGTGAACCACTTTAAAAATTTCACAGCATCTTCATCCGGAACATTTAACCAGTATTGATGGAAAGAATATGGACTCGTGCGATCTTCAGTTAACCAAATTGCACCCTTTTCTGTTTTTCCAATTTTGCTTCCATCACTAGCTGTAACAAGTGGATTTGTGATTCCCGCTCCCCTAAATTGGTCTTTGTCTGCATCAAGCATATCTCTACGAATTAAGTCTATTCCTGAAACAATGTTTCCATATTGATCACTTCCAGCAATTTGGATTGTGCAATTCATTGTTCTACGTAAATGCAAAAAATCATATGCTTGCAAAATCATGTAACTAAATTCAGTGTAAGAAATTCCCTGCTCGCGATTATTCAGGCGATCTTTCACTGAATCTTTTTTGATCATTTCGTTAACTGAGAAATATTTACCCACATCTCGCAATACATCTAGAAAGCCAAGTTCACATAACCAATCTGCGTTGTTCACAATGATTGCAGCATTCTCGCCTTCAAAATCAAGAACTTTTGAAAAACATCTCAGCTGACCTTCAATATTTTTTGCTACTTGTTCTTTCGATAACAATTGCCGCTCTGCATCTTTCCCTGATGGGTCTCCAATTAGACCTGTACCGCCACCCATGAGAACAATGGGTTTATGACCAGCAAGTTGCCAATGTCGCAACATTTTAATTGGCATGTAATTGCCGATTGTGAGGGCATCTTTCGTGGGGTCAAAGCCACAATATGCCACCCTACCGCCTGTTTCAAGGTGTGTTCTTAGTTCATCTCCACCTGTGGTTTGATGTAATAGTCCCCGCCACTGAAGTTCGTCGAGTAGATGCATATGGGCAGTTTACCTCCAAGAAGCTATTTCGCTTCGAACCTGCTTTCTATTAAGAAAAATGAGCAAGAAAATTGGCAGAATGAGATACATCGGCATGGAAATCAACAACTGTGCAAGGAACATCCCTTGGACCTCACTGTTTTCTTGAATGAGGGGGAGTCGAGGCGTCCAATTGATAATGATGCCAGCAATGGTGAGAAGTATGTAGAGCGCCGACCAAATGAACAATCTAGTCCGTGCCTTTGGATGCTCTTGAAGAAGGTTCATGCCAAAAACAGTAAGAGCCAGAGCAAATAAAATATTCAGCCCAGAGAATAGATTTGCTACTCCCTCAAGAGGAGCAGTTGCTTGCAACTTTTTAAGGAGTTCTTCGCTTATTTCTCCATCGCCAAATGGAATTGCTGTGTGCAATTGTTCCATCTCAGCCATTCCTGCTAGAGAAAGGCACCCACCAAATAATGAAAGCCCCCCAACAATAATACAGACTGCACCAACAGTGGTTGGCCAAGTGATTGCGTTTTCAGTTTCTTGATTCAAAATTGGCGTAGAAACCGTGCATCGTTTTCAAATAGCCATCGAATGTCTTGAATGCCGTACTTCAACATTGCAACACGTTCGATACCTAAGCCAAAAGCAAATCCCTGCCATTTTTCATTGTCGTAACCGACCTGTTCAAAGACATCGGGATCAACGAGACCGCACCCACCGATTTCCACCCACTGCCACTTTCCTTTGATTTTCATTTTCATGTCTACTTCAGCAGATGGTTCAGTGAATGGGAAAAAACTTGGGCGGAATCGAACTTCTGCTTCTTCTCCAAAGTAGGCTTTGGCGAATTGGAATAATGTTGATTTCAAATCTACCATCGAGACTTTTGGTGCCACAAATAAACCTTCACATTGATGAAACATACTGAAGTGTGTTGCATCGTGAGTGTCAGGACGGTAAACACGTCCAATTGCAATAATTTTGATTGGTGGTTCAACAGCTTCCATGACGCGGATTTGCACTGTCGAAGTTTGACTTCGAAGCATTCGACCGCCATCTACGAAAAAATTGTCGATTGGATCTCTCGCTGGATGGTCATCTGGAATGTTAAGGGCATTGAAATTGTGGTATTCATCTTCAACTTCTGGGCCATAAGCAACAGAGAAACCCATGCGGCTAAAAACTTGTGTAATTTCATCGATGGTACGGCTTATGATGTGGCGACGTCCAAGAGCTGTGGGATCTCCTGTTTCAGTGATATCAAGCGGTGGACGAGTTGTTGTTGCAGCTGAGAGCCCGTCCCTACGGGTTTCAAATGCGCCTTCAAGAGCCTTCTTGACTTCATTAAGACGTTTGCCTACGGCTGGTTTATCTTCCTTGGTCACATCCTTCATTAATGGCATGACACCCTTCAAGCGACCTTTTGAACCGAGATATGTGATTCTCCATGATTCAAGAGCATCGATCGTATCTGCATTTTCAATTTCAGTGATTGCCTCAGCCTGTAATTTTTCTAGCGTATCAAGCATTTAGGGCATGATAGCAACAACTGAACCAAAACCCACAAATGGTGCCAGGTCCAGGGGACAGGTCCAAGTGCCAGGTCCGGGGGACAGGTCTGGGGGACAGGTCCAAGCAGAGAATTTGATAAAAAAACCCCTCGCAAGCGAGGGGTTTTCAGTGGTATTCGTTTTGGATAAACGTAGTATTACTCTTCTGATTTATCAGCTTCGCCATCATCAGACGCTGCTTCAACGTCAGGAGTCTCAGGTGCTTCTTCAATCACCTCTTCGACTACCTCAGGTGCTTCTTCAATCACCTCTTCGACTACCTCAGGTGCCTTTTCAGCCACTTC
>JABHZL010000034.1 GCA_018656645.1 Phycisphaerae bacterium | reverse complement strand
CAACAACTTTGCAAGCGTGCAACCTCACTCGACCAGTGTGTGGGCATGCCATAAAAGTCTTCGCAACTGGGGGGATTGGTGGTATTCACAGAAATTGGTCGGACAAACTCGATATTTCTGCTGACTTGCGAGCACTCGCATCCACGCAAACGTGCGTTGTTGCAAGTGGGGCTAAATCTATTCTCGATATTTCTGCTACCGTTGAATCGCTAGAAACTCTTGGCATTCCTATTTTGGGACTTGGAACTAAGAGCTTTCCTTGCTTTGTTGAAGAAAAATCAGAACTTGATCCATGCATCAACTGTATCGATTCGCCAGAAGAAGTTGCAAAAGTTTGTCATATTCACTGGAATGAACTCGGATCAAGTTCCGCAGTTTTGGCAACCTGCCAAGTCCCTGATGATGTTGCACTTGGGAGAGGAACACTTGAGCAAGTCATTGAACAGACCGAACAATCTTGGGCTACCTCTGGCGATATTGGTGCAACAAGAACGCCAGCTCTGCTTGATGCTTTGGCTCACCATACTATGGGTAAATCTCTTGTTGCTAACTTAGCACTCCTTTGCAACAACGCTGCCATGGCTGCGGAGATCGCAGTCGCAATGCAAGGTTAAACTAGTGTTCGTGGGACATACGTCAAGGCATGGCATTGCCGCCATACCTTGAAGTGTGTCCCCGAGTATACGGCAGCCTGTATACTGTACATATCGGTTTGTGGGGTAGGGGGAGGTTTTACAACATGACAGAAACAAAAAAAGAAACAGTTGTTGGTTTACTTGATTGGGAAACCCCACACGAGGGTAGGCTGCGTCAATGGGACAACGGCCCTGTTGTAGCAAGTTCTGACCCATACGTTCCAATAAAACTCAAAGATGATTACCCACTTCGAGAAGGACAGTTACTTACTACTTCTATCATCCGGAAAAAGTCAAAAAACAAAAATAAAGAAGGTATTCGAAATGTTCGGCCCATTGTTTCTGAAATTTTAGAAATTGACGGAATTGATCCAGCAGAATACGCAAAGCGGAAACCTTTTGGGGAAATGACTGTCATCGACCCACAGCCAAGAATGACACTTGAGCATCGAGGATGCGCCCCTGCATGTAGACTGATAGATCTCTTTTGCCCGATCGGCTTTGGTACACGTGGGTTAATCGTTGCTCCGCCTAAAGCCGGCAAAACAGTATTGCTACAGAACATTGCTTCAGGCATTCATCACAATCACCCTGATGTCGAATTGGTTGCACTTCTCATCAATGAACGACCAGAAGAAGTTACAGAATTTAAACGAACTGTGCCTGCAGAAGTGCTTGCTTCATCAAACGATCAAAATGTTGATGAACACATTGAACTTGGCATCATGGCAATCGAACGAGCAAAACGTAAATTAGAAGCAGGCATCGACGTTGTCGTTTTACTTGACTCACTTACTCGATTGGGTAGAGCATTTAACAACTCAAATAAATATGCAAGTAGCGGTCGAACAATGTCCGGAGGACTTGATGCCAAAGCGCTCGACATTCCAAAACAACTATTTGGTGCCGCAAGAAATGTTGAGCAATCTGGGTCACTCACGATCATCGCAAGCTGTCTAGTAGACACTGGCTCCCGAGCAGATCAAATTATTTTTGAAGAGTTCAAAGGAACCGGCAACATGGAATTGATCCTTGACCGTTCAATTTCTGAACAACGCTTATTCCCTGCGATAAATTTAGCTGCATCTGGTACTAGAAAAGAAGATCTTTTACTCTCCCCTGCAGAATATAAGACTGTCACTGCTCTTCGCCGTAGACTTCTTAACATGAAGCCTCCGACACAAATACAACAGTTACTCGCTGCCCTAGATCGTTTTTCTACAAATGAAGAACTTGTTGGTGGCTAATGATTCATCATGGCAAAGCAAACTGACCCACGATTAACTGAAGCCATGCGGGCTCTTGCAAGTGGACAAGTGCAGCAAGCAGAATCTTTATGTCGAGCAGTGTTATCAGATCGTAGACGAGATGACCTCGCCATGGCTTTACTCGCACAGGTGTGTAATCAAATCGGAAAATACGATGAAGCACTCCAACTTATACGGAATGCGATTGCAAAAAATGGGAAACGTGCTGACTATCACGGCTTGCTTGCAGACATACTCAGCACCAAGGGTGAATTTCGCAATGCAATCGGAGCCTACGATAAAGCCCTGAAATACCAACCAAATCACCCAGGCGTTCTTGCGGGAAAATCGAATACATGGCTTCGTTTAAACGAACCTGAAAAAGCATTGAAACAACTCGCCCCTTCTATGAAGCAAGGCAATGAAGATCTAACCGTTGCAACGGTATATGCAAAAGCGTTGATTGCAGTTGATAAACCTGATGAAGCAGCAACTGTGTTACTTGCACATCTTCCAGCTGAACGAGAGCCGATCGAAACACGCAGATCTTTATATTTTGTTTTGGGCAAAGCAATGGAAAAATGCAACGAATACAAAAGTGCGTTTGAAGCATACGAGCAGAGTAATTCTCTTGCTCGAACAAACTTTGATATTCATGATTGCGAAGAAAAACATAATGCAATCAAATCCGCTATCAACAAAGAAGTAGCAAGCAAGCGTTCAAATAATCAAGATGATTCAAGAATTTTTATAGTTGGGATGCTACGCAGTGGTTCAACACTCACAGAGCAAATTATCGATGCACACCCTGATGGTGTTGGACTCGGTGAACTTGAAATCTTTCCTAATCTATTGCAAAAATACAGCCAAGGACAAACATTCTCTGAATTTTGGAAAAATATTGAGAATACAACACTTGATGCTATAGCCCAAGAATATATTGAAGCAACACCTTCGAATGCAATTGCCACAGTCGACAAGCAGCTTGGAAATTATCAGTTCGTTGGCGCGATTGCTTCCATTCTTCCAAACGCAAAATTCATACATTGCAAACGAGATCCACTCTCCATTGGCCTTTCTTGCTTTGCGCAAAAATTTCCTCCAAGTACGAATGCTTGGGCAAATAATTTGCGAAACATCGGGCTTTATTACAGACAGTACGATGCAATGATGAAACATTGGCAATCCTTGTTTAGTGACCGGATATTAGAAATCCAATACGAAGAACTTGTCCAACACCAAGAAAAACAAACAACACAAATCCTTGAATTTTGTAACCTTCCATTTCACGAAAGGTGCATGCGTTTCTGGGAAACTGGAAGAACTGTGCTAACCCTCAGCCAAGACCAAGTTCGACAACCAATGTATTCATCTGCAGTTAACCGTTATGAACATTTTGGCGAATTACTCGACCCGTTGCGGGAAGCCCTTGCTGATTAAAGCTAAAAAACGCTAAGAAATACCATACTATGAATCACATAATGCGCAAAAAAACGCCGCTGCAAAAGCAGCGGCGTTTCGTGAAGGTTATCCTTCAGTGCCTACTGTGGAATTCACAGTAACACACGTCATACATTCGCAATTATTTGCGACGACGACGGCTTGCTATACCAGCAAGACCCAAGAGGGCAAGAGCACCTGGAGCTGGAAGCTCAAAGTAGAAATCTTGACCAGTTACTTGGTAAGTTTCGCCAGCGGAATCTTTACCTTGGAAGTTGAGTGTGCCGTGTACAGCAGAGCCCAAACCAACCATAGTAAATTGACCAACCATAACGCGAAGGTCTGCACCTGCAGCGCCTTGGGCGTCATCTGGAGTTACAAACCATGTGCCGTTATCTGTTGAGATACCGCCACCAGCTTCGAATGGTGCGAAGTCAATACCAATGTTTAACATTGCATTGTCAACTTGATCTTCGAGACCGATTGTTACCCAGCTGTCATACACTAGGTCTGGTGCAAGTGGGTAAAATGCTGGGTTAATACCAGTACTTACCGCATCACCAAATGCTGATTGAAAAAATCCACCAGTTGAATCAATCGAGAGCATGTTATCAGCGTTGCCGAAAACAGCGTCAAGACGATCTACTGAGTTTTCAAAATCAGCGAAAATACGAGCAGTCCAAGTTCCGGCTTGAGCGCCGTCGCCTACTTGCTCAATGATGTCATAGCTAAGACTAGTATAGTCTGCCATGGCTGTGGTTGCTAAAAGCGAACCAGCTACAATTGTTAATGAAAGCGTTTTAATATTCATGTGCTTTCCTTCCTTTTCATTCCTGTTCTAGATCTAGAAAAAAACGTTAATGTTGGTGGGTGTTTGCCTCTACTCAGAGCTGACTTGACTTTTGAGACGCCCATCCATGTTCCCCAACGAGGGAGTATTCGCAGAAAAGCTCGGTTGGTTCCCACAACTTTGCTATGCGGACTCACACGGTGAGTTTGCTGCTAGAACTACATGCCTAGCAACAGGTTGAAGATAGCGGAAGATTTGGCTGAGTCAACAGGAATAGTTGTTTTTTTATCATCAAACAGTTTAAAAAAGCCTGTTTATTTACCCAAATTACCAAATTGCCCCTCAGAACCCGCAAAGTTGGCCAGACAATAAAAGAGGTCCCGAACTTTTGATTTTTACAGACATGTTTTTTCCAAGATAAGTCTCTGGATCTGACCCATCTGGAATGTCAAACACGCAAATCAGATCACCTTTTGTTCGACCTGACATCTGAATCACCGGTTTTTTCCACTTCAGCTCTACTCCAGCATTTTTCGTCGATTTTGGGCTAATCCTTTCTACAAAAACCTCTACTTCTTTTCCTTCATATGCGGCGTGAACTTCCTCGCTGATCTCACCACCCAATGCAAGAAGAGCGTTCAACCGTGATCGCTTTACCTCTCTTGAAACATCATCCTTAAAGCGGTCAATCGCGACCGTTCCTGGTCTTGGTGAATAATGAAACACAAAGTTGTTCTTAAATCGAACCTTCTTTAGCAAGGAACGGGTAGCTTCATAATCTTCGTCTGACTCTGTTGGGAATCCGACAATGATATCGCCTGCGATTTCAACATCAGGAATAATTTTTCGGGCACGGTCAATGAATTCTAGGTACTCCTCAACGGTATACCCCCTATTCATCAATTTTAAAATTCTATTTGACCCAGACTGCGCTGGAACGTGTAAATAATTGCATATCCGTGGGCAATCACGCATCGTTTCTAAAATGTCATCACCGAAATCTTTTGGATAACTTGTAACAAAACGAAGTCGAAGTATTTCAGGAACTTCATCATGAATGCGCTTTAATAACTTAGCGAATGTTGTGACTTGCTCATCCTGAGAACTATCATGCCTGAATGCTTTCAAACTTGGTCCAATTTGTGGAACTTCTCTTCCTTCCACAGAAATAGCTAAACCATGTGTGTATCGATAATGGTTCACCGTCTGGCCAAGTAAGGTCACTTCGACAATGCCAGATTTTGCAAGATTTCGACACTCCTCCACAATCGAATCCGGTGGTCTATGAACTTCAGCACCTCGTGTGTTTGGAACTACGCAGTAGGTACAAAATTTGTTGCAGCCACGAGTGATTCTGACATAAGCAGATCTGCGATCTCCACCAGTGCTGTTAGGGTCAAACACCCTAGAAAGGTCTAACATCTCAAGGTTGTCATCAGCAGCAGACAGCGCGGCTGACCGCCTAGAATTATTCCCCTGCAGCGCAATTCGATCTGTTGAAGCGAGTCGCTCTCCAGCCACTGCATTTTGAATCAGTATTGGTAATTTATCGAGTTCACCGGGTCCACAGAGAAAATCAATTTGAGGATACGTGCTCAATAGCTTCTTTCCCTCACGCTCCGGCAGGCACCCAAGCATCCCAATCACTACTTCTCGGCCTTCTCGTTTTTCTACACCTAATTCACCAATTCTACTAAGAACCTTGTTTTCAGCTTGCTCCCTAACTGAGCAGGTATTGAACAGCACGATGTCTGCGTTCGCTCTATCACCCTCGAAGGTGTATCCAATGGCAGCAAGTTGTCCTGAAACAAGTTCACTATCAAGTTCATTCATCTGACAACCGAATGTCTCTAAAAAAATCGTTTTAGTGGAAATAGTTTGCACAGTATGAGCCTTCATTGCAGGTTGCGTATTATGACGGAAAAACATAGAAGATTGTGCTTTTATTGGTCATCAAGTCGATATTTCAAATAATGCGAGCAGGTCAAGGAGTTGTCATTCTTTCGGTAATGTTATTGATGCTTGGAGTCGTAATGGTGAACTCCGCTGGGTTGTCTGTTTCTAGTGAACCACTCACTTTGAAACAGATGATATTGAGCAGACCTGCTTTGCTAGCAGTGCTTGCAATAGGCGCCATGTGGGTTGGCAGCCGATTTCCTCTTCGATTTTTACAAGTGAAAATTGCTGGTCTACCAATTGTATTTTGGGTCATTCCCGTGGCGCTTCTTCTATTACTTGCTGTTTACGTTCCTGGTATTGGAAAACGAGTCAATGCGGCAAATCGATGGTTAGATTTTGGTGGGTTTGCGTTTCAACCAAGCGAAGTGGCAAAATGGTCAATGATCGCAGCAATCGCTTGGTGGGGCTCTGAATATTCCAAGAACATGGCTTCATTCAAAAAAGGACTTCTACCAGCTGTTCTTGTCGTAGGATTCATTTGTGGTGTAATTGCTGCAGAGGATTTAGGAACGGCTGTGTTAATTTTTATAACTGCATGCATTTTACTTTTTGCAGCAGGTTGCAAAACTATACACTTCATTTCACTTTTTCCATTTGGAATAGCTGCCCTTGTTGGTGCAATCATGGCAAGTTCCTACCGCATAGATCGATTAAAAGCATTCATAGATCCATACGATGATCCTGGAGGTGTTGGATATCACATCTTACAATCGCTAACTGCTATTTCCAGTGGAGGCTTGACTGGTCTTGGACTTGGTCATGGTGTGCATAAATTTGGTTACTTACCAGAAGATACAACAGATTTTATTTTTTCAATCATATGTGAAGAACTTGGGGCTGCTGGTGCTGGTGCTGTCCTTTGCCTCTACGCTGGATTGCTTGTCCTTAGTTTTTCTGTCATTCGCAATTGCAAGGATTCGTTTTTGCGATTACTTGTGCTTGGGATAGCAACAACAATCGGATTGCAAGCGAGCATAAATATTCTCGTTGTAACTTCCCTTGCACCAACGAAGGGAATCGCCCTGCCTCTTCTAAGTAATGGCGGAACAGGTTGGCTCCTTACTGCATTTTGTGTTGGGCTAATAAATGCAGTAGATCGTGCATCTTTTGCTAATACAACTACATCAGTTGAACAGTGGCAACCCTCACATGCCTAACGTGCTGATCGCTGGTGGCGGCAGCGGCGGGCATGTTGCTCCAGCAATTGCAATTGCAGAATCACTAAAAGATAATTCGTGTGACGTATTCATTGCGCATTCAACTCGCGCTATCGATCACAGGATGGTCGAAGAAACTTCGTTTCAAACAACTTCTCTTTCTGCTAATCCACTTTCATTATCACCATTTGGATTCATAAAGTTCTGTATTGGTTTTTTGCGATCAGCGAGTCAAACAAAAAAATATATTCGTTTACATGACATAAAGTGCGTTATTGCAACTGGGGGTTTCGTGGCAGCTCCTGCACTCTGGGCTGCAAGCCAACTAGGCGTCCCTACAATTTTGATGAACTTCGACAAACCCCCAGGCAAAGCAAACAAACTTGCAAGTCGATGGACAGATTCAATATTATCTACCGTCGAGTGGGACGAAGTACATGCACAAATAGTCCCCCCTCCTCTTCGCGCGTGTTCCATTTCACAGCATGATCAGAGAGCAAATAATATCGATTTGGGACTTGACCCTAAAAAAATGACATTGCTCGTCACTGGTGCCTCCCAAGGCGCTGGAACAATCAACGAACTCATTCCTAGGTTGGCATTAGTTTCTCCAAATTTGTTCATGAACTGGCAAATTCTACATTTGGCAGGTGAAGGAAAAACTACATTTGTAGAAACGGCGTACCAAGAAACTTCTGTGGCACACCTTGTACTCCCGTTTACAAAAGAAATGGGAAAGTTCTGGGGGGCTGCAGATTTAGCAGTTACTAGGGGTGGTGCAAACACGATTGCTGAAATTGCATTCAATGCAGTTCCTAGCGTTGTACTTCCCTATCCATACCATGATGATGATCATCAACGTACAAATGCTGAACCTCTTGAAACACTTGGAGGCGTTGTGATCGAAACTGATTACAAAGAAATAGATGCAAACTTGCAAAATGCAGGGCAAACGATCCTTTCATTACTCTCAAACCATCAACAACGGTTCGAGATGCAACAAGCACTCACCTTCGAAGCTCCCATCAATGGCGCATCTGTCATCGCTGATCTCGCTCTTGGGGCGATCAATTAAGTACCACTTCTAGTGACCGCGGGCTGAGTGCGTAACATCACCTAGCAAAATGCGCATACCGAAACCCAGAGCCAATCGACCTTGTTGCTGTCATCGGGGAACTAGGTACAACGTCGGATTCGGGACCGGGTACAGCGGCGGATACATTATTAGATCAATAATGATGTTTTATTGATAAAAAGTGGGTTTTGGGTGGATTTTATGTATTTTTGATACTACCTTTGGTATAGGAAGCCTTGAAGGTATTGAAAGAATGAGTGAGAACGCAAACAACAACGCTGCTAGATGTGTGGTTTTAACGCCTCAAGAAGGTGTAGAGGCTGCCTGTCGAATTGTACAGAGGCTTGGTTTGCAGGCAGATATTGAACATTGCCCAATGCTTGCAATGGCTGAACTTGCACTTCTACAACAACTCAGGCGAAATGATGCTGCTTGGAATTCAGCCCCTCAGCCAACGCTATTGGTACTCATCAATGCAGACGAAATGGTAGATCTGCCACACCTTCTCAAAGCACTCAACCACTATCTCCCAGATGTAGAAGTTTCCACGATCAAAGATGGGCGACTTCAGTCAATCAATGACAACTCTCATACCGTAGACAAACTCGAAGATCCTCCGATCATTCACGCTGAATCCGTCGATGCAGACGAACTATCCATGCTGCTCGATGGTACAGAACTTGGAACTGATGAATGAGCGAAGTACGAGACACCAGAGGACGAATGTTGTTCGCAGGGTCATTTGATCCTGAACTTGTTAGTGGTATTGAACAACCAACACATGTCGTACAAACATTGTTCGATGTCATTGGAGAACTCTCGACGTGCTGCGCTAAAGAAAATATCGATGCGATTGTTCTTGATGAACGCCTTCTTGCATCAGATAGCGATTCTTCCTTTGATGCCATTCGTCGAATAGACCCATTTCCAATTATCGTTGTCTCTGGAGAAAATCGTATCCATAAGCTAGCGGATATATATGTTCCTCAAGACACTACCTCAGAAAGACTCCTCTTGGCTGTGACAAATGCAAGGTCTCAACCGACGCAAAAACCTGAGCCGGAGGAGTTTGATCTTGACGAAGCGTTGGGATTCACTGATCAGACAAAAACAACGCCAGACGGTAAAAGTCTGGGAGATGTTGACCTTGTTCGAATGTTGTTACATGATCCATCTAATTTCAGAACTACACTACTCACTCTTCTCAAAGAGCAAACTGAGTGGAAATATTGTGAATTTGTTGATGATGAAACACGTGTCCCACATAACGCTGAATTTGCGCAACTTCGATATGGGCACCAAGAACATGGCATTCTTGTAGCGATAGGCCCAACAAAGGAACAAGTTCTTCGTTGGGGAAGGTGGACTTCATGTTGGCTTGAATTACATCTTCGTCATAGACAAATGAAGTTGCTCGCATATCGTGATGAACTTTCTGGAGCATGGAACCGAAGATTCCTCTCAGCATGCCTTCGCAGAGAAATCAACCAAGCACTACATGCAAGACGACCGCTCACTGTCATGATTTTTGATATTGATAACTTTAAACAATACAATGATCGGTTCGGGCACGATGCCGGCGATGAGATCATTCGTGAGGTTGTTCGTTTGCTTCAAGCAACAATTCGAAAAGGCGACCACGTTTGCCGAGTTGGTGGGGATGAATTTGCCGTACTCTTTTGCGACCCAGAACCTCCTCGCGAGGCTGGTTCAAATCACCCCACTACTGTTGAATTCCTTGCAAAACGATTCCGCGAACAAGTAGCACGAGCACATTTTTCTAAACTAGGGAAAGATGCACAAGGCACTGTGTCGATATCAGGAGGTCTCGCGACCTTCCCGTGGGACGGAAGTGAAGTGGACTCATTGTTACAAAAGGCTGATGAGCGACTTTTTGAATCAAAACGACATGGCAAAAACACTATTACTATCGGAAAAGAAAAATAACGCACAACCCTCAATTCAATTGGGGCACTACTGTTGAACAATAAAACGCTCATTCTTTCCGACTTGCATCTCTGCAAACGACTTTCCACCATTGAAACAATTTCCCAACTTCGTCCACTCTGGCAGGGATTTGATGAACTTATTTTGAATGGCGATACTGAAGAATCCTATTCAAAGAAATACTCCTCGCAATCTCAAGAGGCAACCAGATCGTTAATCAAAACTGCAGAAAGTGACAACGTCAAAGTTCATCTTCTTGACGGTAACCACGACCCGATGATCAGCGATAGCCACGCGCGTTTGTCCCACGATAACAAAGTTCTCATTATGCACGGACACGCTGTTTTCCCAGAAATTGCACCATGGACATGGTATGCATCAAGAATAAAAAAACATCGAAACGAACTGTTACAAGCCTCGGGTGACACCTTTCAGTCGCAACTCGAAGCAACAAGAATTGCTTCCAACCGTTCAGCAAAAAGTCGTAAAGTAAAAAACAGACCAAACTTGATTGAACTGCCCTTGAGAACAGTGTGGTGCGTGTTCAAAATATTGCAAACTTGGAAACGTTGCCCATCAATTACAGAACGGTGGTTATCTACGTATGCACCGAAAACTAAAATTGTCATCATCGGTCACACACACCGTGCAGGAATTTGGGAGATCAACGGACGAGTTATTATAAATACCGGCTGTTTCGGATTTCCTAGCCATCCACGAGGTGTTGTCATAAATGAAAATACTTTAAAAGTTTTTCGCATTCAAAAAATCAACGACCAATACAATCTTGATCAAGAGCTTGGGTCTTGGCAACTTGATGCTCTGTAAACCCGGCCTCTCAAAGGCGAATCTAATGATGCTTCAATAATACGAACTGCTGAAATCAACTGATCAAGATCCAACCCTGTCTCTATTCCCATTCTATTTGCAAAATACACCAAATCTTCGGTTGCAAGATTCCCTGCTGCACCTGGTGCATACGGACAGCCACCTAGCCCCCCACTAGAAGCATCAAATCGACGTACGCCTAATTGCATTGCAAATGAAGCGCAGGCAAGTGCCGTTCCGTGTGTGTCATGAAGGTGCAAAATAGATTGTTCGGGTGAAAGAATTCCATCAAGTGCTTCGTACAATCGATCTATATCTGTAGGAACTGCGACTCCAATTGTTTCGCCTAGAGAAATATCTTCAACTCCAATATCAAGTAATTGTTCCACAACACGTCGGACGTGCTTTGCATCTATTTCGCCTTCGTATGGGCAGGCAACAACACAACTTACATAACCCCGAATGCCAACTCCGTTTGCTTTTGCAGAATCAACCAAAGGTTTCATGCGGTCAATAGAACCTGCAATTGTCGTGTTAATATTTCGTTTACAAAATGTTTCACTCACCGCGGTCATTAATGCAATTTCATCAACACCTGCTTCCATCGCACGATTCCAACCGTGTTCGTTTGGAACTAAGGCTGTGTAATTCACATTCTCGGAGCGACAAAGATTTAAAAAAACATCTTCAGCATCTGCAAGTTGCGGCACCCATTTTGGATTTACAAATGAAGATACTTCAATTCGCCGTAATCCTGTTTTTGAAAGTGCATTGATAAAAGCTACTTTTGTATCAGTTGTAATGACAGATTTCTGGTTCTGTAACCCATCTCGAGGACCTAATTCAGTAATTTCAATAGAAGAGGGAAGATTCATGCCATCTATTCTTTCGGCAAAAGTGGATGAACGACTGCTTTAATCAGTTCTGCGCCAACCCAAGGAAAAACTTCTGTTTTGTCTAGACAATATGCACCTTTTATCATCGCTATCACAGCAGATTCTCCGCCATTCATCGGACTCATCGCACTTGATGTGACAACGCCAATTGTTTTTCCAACACCACTTGATTGTTGATCATAAATTTGTGACCCTGCAATTGGAAGTTCACCCCCATTTAATCTCAAAGAAACTAGCCGCTGTTTAGGACTCCCAAGACTTTCCATTCTTGCAACAACTTCTTGCCCAAGATAACACCCTTTATCAAATCGAACTCTCGAATAACATAAAGAAGTTTCATGGGGTAAGTTCGCACTGTCAAAATCTATTCTAAACATTGGCGTTGATTCCTCAACTCGAATCATGTTCAGTGCATACCACCCGACAGGCCGCATGCCCAATTCCATGCAAGAAGACCAGAGCTGTTCGGCTTGCTGCGAGGTAATTGTAATTGCAGACCCATCTATTCCTAAAAACTCTTTTGGTATAAAAAACCGAGTGTTTCCTAACCCTTCATGCTTGTTTGCAGCGGGACCAAGCAACCAGATTCTATGTTCCTCTTGCGTTTTATTCAGCACGATCACATCATCTGCAACTATGTACATATCTAAATGATCAAGGATTGATTGAACCGTTGTAACATCGCAATCAATGAGCACTCGTTCTTCTTCGCAAACAACAATGATGTCAGCAACTATTCGTCCTTTTCGATCAAGAATAAATGCTAACCGAGATTCACCCACATTCATATCTGAAAGTTTCTGCGTTGTCATTCGATCAATAAACGGCAACCGTTCTTCACCTTGTACGTAAATAGTGCCTCTATTTCCTGCATCAAATACACCAACATTCTTTCGCATTGCGGCATATTCGAGTTCAACACTGCCAGTCGTTGCAAGGACTGAACAACCATCATCACCCCAAGGCAAAAATTCGCATAAAAATGGTTCGCTCATATACTCTGTTGGTGAAACGGCTCGCGAATCAGGTTCTGGTTTACACCATGCAAGTTCGTACTTTGCAATACAGTCATGGAGTGGGGAGGGAATTGTCATTCGATTGCTGCCTTGCAAAGCGAATTAAATAAACCCTGCCCAAGTTGTTCGTCTTCAGTTCGTTCTGGATGCCACTGAACACCAACGTACCACTTTCTGTCACGATCGCGTACTGCTTCGATCACTCCATCATCTGCAACTGCTGTGATCATCAACGATCCTGATTCTGACATCGCTTGGTGATGGGATGTGTGTACAAGTCCAGATCCAAGTTCTCCAGAAACAATGTGCGTCCCTTTTTTATGGTTCTCAGCAAATTCAAGCTCAAGATTTTGCATCAATGTTCCGCCTGCAAGCAGCCCCATAAATTGCATGCCAAGGCAAATGCCGAGGACGGGCTTATCTGGATATGTTGATAACTCGGTGAGGAGAGAGGTTTCAAATTGTTGGCGTTGTTCGTCACATCTCGTTGTTGATGGATGCGTTTTAATACTCCACTGTTCCATCACAGGATCATCGCCGCCAGAAAAAACAAACCCATCACAAAGGTCTAAGAATCTTTCTTCTTCTCCTAAAACTGGTGGCAAAATGACAGGTACCCCGCCAGCTTTTGCAACGCAATTGGCATAATTCTCTCCAATTCGGAATCGACCGTCACTACGATCGGCTGTAATGCCTATTATTGGCCTCATGAGAGTGGTTAGGATACCGCCGAGAACCGCTTAGCGTTGCTTGGTAGACCAAGATCGGCTATGATTTGCGATTCTCGTCGCCCCCACCGACTGTGTGTGGGGGCTGCCCCTCTTTTTCTGAACCTTCACCTGGAGGTTTGGGTACCCGAGACGAAAGGATCCCACTATGGGTAATGATTACGGTAACCGAAGTCGATCAAAGACATACCTCAAAGTTGACAACAAAGGCAAGAAGTATATTGACTACAAGTCAGTAGAAGATTTGCGTCGATTGATGACACCAAACGGAAAAATTTATTCGCGTAAACGCCTCAGTGCAAGTGCGAAGCAACAACGGATGATTGCCCAAGCAATCAAACGTGCTCGGTTCATGGCACTGTTGCCTTTTACTTCCGGCACACTATAAAAACAGTGTGGTCTCAAATTTTTTCAAGGGGACGATTTTCCTACTTGATGTAGTGTTGTACCTATGGGTACTTAGCAAAATATGCAGTCTTGGATCGTACTCTTCTCTACGTAGAGAATCCTAAAAATATTCAATTCAATCTGAAACCTATCAGTTTTCCATAAAAAGATTTGATCGATTTCCAGATTAACCTTGAACGCAAACGCCGAAGTTCTTCGTCGCGGGGATCTATCTTCAATCCTTTTTGAACCCAGCCCCAAGCTAATTTATAACGATTGGAGGAAAAAGCTGCGAGCGCAAGATTGTGCATCGATGCGATGCAATCTGGTTGCAAGCGAAGCACACGTCGGCTAATGGCTGCACCTTCATCGCGTTGATCACTGGCAAAAAGTGCTACTGCCAACAACCGAAGTTGTACTGTGTCGTTCCGATCCTTCGCCAACTCATTAAGCAATGGAACTGCCATAGCTGGTTCATGTGCTTGCAATAGAAGTGTTGCCATTTCAAGTTTGCTTTCTCTAGATTCGCCTTCATCCATCCGATCGAGGCGCTCCTGAAGAAGTGGTCGCGCCGCTTCATTTCTATCCATTGCAAGCAAGGTTTTTGCTAGATAAAGAGATGCCGTTGGATGGGAGGGATCTAGCCGTCGAACTAGCCCCCATGCAATAAATGATTCTTCCCATCGCCGATCTTCCATGGCAATCGCACCTGCTCTGACATGAGCTTGCACATTTGCTGGCTCAAGTTCAAGAATTCGATGCAGTTTCATCATTGCTTCTTGATTTTTGCCAGAATCAACCAATAAATCAGCGTGCAACAACAAGGCTTGAACATTTCCGGGGTCTTGTCGTAACTCAAGAAGTAATAATTGCGAGGCTTGTTGTCCTTCACCTTTGGCAATAAGTGCGCTTGCGAGTCTAATTCGACCACCTGGAACATTCTGATCAAGTTTCATCGCTTCCCTAGCACACCACGCTGCTCTATCCCAAAGTTCGCGGATAAGCAAACTCTCGCACATCGCTACGAGTACGATAGCGCTCGAATCTGGAAGCGCATCTTGCGCCATGTAAAAAGTAGTTTCTGCACCATCATGGTCATCAATCGAAGTGCGTGCATCGATGAGCATTGCCCACGCTGTCTCACACGCTTGATCTTCTGCAAGAACACTTTCAAGACATTCGATTGCATCTTTAAATCGAGCAAGTCGAAGACATGCCGATCCAGCTGCCAACTGGGGACCAGTTGCTTCGGGGAGAAGCCTTGAAGCCTGTTCAAAACTCGAAAGTGCCTCTGCATCGCGACCACAACGCTCTAAGGTCAATCCAAGATTAAAATGCCAATCACCCTTATCCGGGTCGATATCCAGAGCCTTGCGGAGTTCTCTTTCCGCTTCAGACCACCTACCACGCTCAAATAAATCAAGCGCTCGATCAGCGTGTTGTTCTGCGTCTTGCCAATTACTCATAAGAACACGGCATTATACGCTGCCTTCACTGCCAGCACAAAAAACTACCTCTGAAGTAGTTATCTAATACAATGAATGCACTTTGCAAGAGAATTACTTCATCACTCGCCAACTCCTTGCCGTTTCCTTCACTCTGCTGTGCTTTGGATGCGAATCGACTCCAAAACAGCGTACCTCACAACGGCAAGAAATTCGGGAAGTTGTAGTACATGTAGATAACGAAGAGATGCGATCTAGGGTCATTGAAGCATATAAAGAATTGTGGCCATTAATTTCAATCGACCAACAACATAAAAAACTGCCTGCCCTTCTCGCAGATAGACTTCCAGAACTTCGGTCGATAGGGATTGAACGGGTTTCTGTGCTAAACCGCGATGGAGAAGCAACAGAAGAAGAACTTTTGATAGTCGTTTCCATGTTAGATGACCACAATATAAGTGTTCGGCTTGCTGCTGCAAAATTACTCCCTGAAATCAATCTTCCTAACTTACCAGAGCAAGTTGTTTCATCGCTAAAAGTTGAAAACAACGACGAAGTTGCCTCGTATGAAATTCTATTCTTCAAAGATAAACCATACGCGGATGCCATCGAACCTGTGCTTGCTAGATTAGATTCACCCCTAGTTCAAGTCGCATCGAATACGCTAATTTCATTGTTGAAAAATGCACCTTACTCAGAAGTAAATTATGCCATTTGGAAGCAAAAAATAAAAAACGCGAAGAAAAATCAAAACGAACCAACACTTTTAACACTTGAAGGAATATTAGGGAGTGATCAAGAGCGCGAGGCACTTTCCACACTGCTCAAAAGTGAATCAGAACCGACTCGATCTGCAGTTGCAAATGGTTTTGCAACTGTAGGATTTTGGGAACCTCTAGTTCTCTATAAAGATGATCCAATCATTGCACAATTTCTTATTGCAGGTTTGCAAAACAAAGCAGATCTTGAAGCATTCAAAACACTTCTTTCATTAAGGTCAACGATTAATGTTTCAGCATGGGATAGTGCAGTTCTCAGCATTCTCAAATCTCTCGACACACGTTCTTTTCTCCTTGCAGACGACATTCTCTCTACTGCTGGCGAAACAGATCTTCGAGTAAACGTTCTGATGAAAGTTTGGGAGCTGTCAGAGAACCGTTCACTTTCAGCAAGAATCGCCATTGCAAAAAGAACCGTACCGTTGCTCAATGAAAAGGGAAGATCAGACGAAGCATTACGATTATTAGAGGCATACGGCGATGGATTTGTTGATGAAGAATTATTTTCTCTCCAATTCAAAACTGCAATCCTCGCTTCATCGTGGGATTCAGCTGCGAATGTTCGCCAAAAACCACAGCCTTGGATCAATGAATGGGAAACAATCAAATTGTCTGATCCCGCTGCTGCAAGTGTTATTCGACAACAAATTGTTCAACGTTTTGAACAGGAACTAACGCAATCACAACGAGAAACACTCGGTCTTGAGCAAACATCTGTTGTGACAGAAGAAACAACATCAGAGCAAGAAATAATTCCATGAGTAAACAAAAAAAACGTACTCGAATTGAAATAGATTCCATGGGCGAAATGGAAGTACATAGCCAAGCTCTTTATGGAGCTACTACACAGCGAGCAGTTCTAAACTTTCCTGTTTCTGGTCGTCCATTGCCTACTTCCCTCATTCGGGCATTTGCGTTACTCAAACGAGCCGCAGCGATCGCAAATCACAAACTCAAACTCCTTGATGAAGAGCGAAAAAATCTCATCGTTACTTCTTGTGAAGATGTAATTCAAGCGCTTGATGATCCAGACCGTTTAAAAGGCATGATGCGGCATTTTCCAATCGATGTATTCCAAACAGGTTCGGGCACTTCGACAAATATGAACATGAACGAAGTGGTTTCTAACCTAGCGTGTAAATCTGTTGGAGCAAAAATTGGATCAAAAGATCCAATCCACCCAAATGACCATGTCAACATGGGGCAATCATCAAACGATACATTTCCTACAGCGATGCAACTTGCTGCATGTATCGACATTCGTGATACACTTTTACCCGCTTTAAAAACGCTTCACAAGGGACTGAAAAGCAAATCTAAAAAATGGGACAAAATTGTCACGATCGGCAGAACGCATCTCATGGATGCAACTCCTGTAAGGATGGGACAGATCTTTTCTGGTTATTCTGCTGCTATCGAAAATGGAATACGAAGAGCAGAGCGAGCGAGGAAGCGCCTTGCAGAGAATATGCCCATCGGGGGCACCGCCGTTGGCACTGGGATCAATACGCATCCTCGGTTTTCATCACTTGTTTGCAAAGAACTTTCTAGAAATGCAAAAGTTAAATTCGCAGAGGCAGCGAACCATTTTGAAGCGCAAGCGACAAGAGATTGTGTAGTAGAAGCACACGGAGAGTTAAAAACAATTGCAACGAGTATTTCTAAAATTGCAAACGATATTCGCTGGCTTGGGTCAGGACCAAGATGTGGTCTATTCCAACTTTCATTGCCAGCTACGCAGCCGGGATCTTCGATCATGCCCGGTAAAGTAAACCCTGTCATTTGCGAAGCAGCAATGCAAACATTTTGTCAAGTTGCTGGAAACGATGTCACAATTACCATCGCTGCAAGTGGTGGTGTTGGTTCTATTCTCGAGCTAAACCTCTGTATGCCTGTCATAGCAGAACGGCTCATCGAATCCATCACACTTCTTGCAGGCACTTCGACGATCATGCAAGACAAACTCATAGATGGTTTAGAGGTCAACAAAGAGATTGCAGAACAACTTGTAGAGCAGAGCCTCATGGTCGGAACTGCTCTTGCCCCTGTCATCGGATATGACACAACTGCTCGGATTGCAAAAGAAGCATTCAAAACTGGGGAAACAATTCGAGAAATTGTGACCAGAGAAGGCCTTCTTGAACTTGATGAACTAAATGAATTGCTTGATTTCCATGCAATGACAGAACCAACTGGGTAGTACCTGTGTTGGTAGAATGGTATTCGTACCATGGCAAAATCGAAATACAAGAAAGCGAATAAAAGTCTTGGGCTATTCGCTGTATTTGCATTGGCAACAGGAACAACGCTCAGTAGCGGTTTTTTCCTTCTCCCTAGTTTTGCAACCCAACTTGCAGGACCAGCAGTCATACTTGCATATCTCATCGCTGGGCTTTTACTCATTCCTCCAATGCTCAGTAAAATTGAACTTGGAACAGCGATGCCAAGATCCGGTGGCGCATATTATTTCCTAGATAGAAGTCTTGGCCCAATGGTTGGCACGATCGGCGGTCTTGGTATTTGGCTCGCCCTACTATTAAAAACTGCATTCGCTCTTGTTGGTATGGGCGCATACATCCAACTCTTCTTGCCTAGCGGCGCAGACGAATCGCTATATACAGTAATTGCAATTGGGCTAGTTATTTTTTTCGGTGGTCTCAATATGCTTGGGGCCAAAAAAACAACATCATTCCAAATTATATTAGTCGTATCATTACTCTGCCTATTGGCGTGGTTTCTCTGTGCAGGGACTCTAAAAATAGAACCAAAGAATTTAGACAATTTCTTCGGTAGTGGCCCGAAGGATATTTTTGCTACTGCCGGCATGGTGTTCATTAGTTATGTAGGCGTCACGAAAGTTATCAGTGTTGCAGGGGAAATTAAAAATCCTGAACGGAACTTGCCATTAGGTTTATTTCTAGCAATTGGTACTGCTGTAGTTGTGTATGTCGTTGGCCTCCTGGTCATGATTGGGGTCAGTGGTACTGAAGCGGTTTCATTTACAAATGGTGAAACAAATCTTACACCCGCATCTACTGTTGCAGCAGATATTACTGGCTCAAACGTTGGCTTATACATCATGGCAACCGCTGCTATATTTGCCTTTCTCTCAGTTGCAAACGCAGGAATTCTTAGTGCTTCACGATATCCCCTTGCGATGAGTAGGGATCACTTACTTCCACCATCATTACGAAAAGTAGATAGCAAAGGAACTCCAATTTTAGGAATAGCTGTCTCTGCAGCACTGATCACACTAATCATATTGTTTCTTGACCCACTGAAAATAGCAAAACTTGCAAGTGCGTTTCAATTACTAATGTTCTCTTTACTGTGCCTTTCAGTTGTTGTCATGAGAGAAACAAAATTAGATTCCTATGATCCTGGATACAGGGCGCCATTCTATCCATGGTTACAAATCTTCGGAGCTATTGCGTGCATTTGGATTATTTTCATTATGGGTTGGTTGCCAGTTCTCTTCTCTCTTGGTGTAATTGCCGTTGGCGTTTTCTGGTATTTCTTTTATGCCCGCAGCCGAGTAGATCGCTACGGTGCTATTTACCATGTTTTTGAACGGCTCGGTCGAAATCGATTCGCAGCACTCGATACAGAACTTAGAGAAATTCTCAAAGAAAAAGGCTTACGAGCGCACGACCCATTTGATGAAATTGTGGCTAAAGCAAGAGTGATTGATGCAGCACACGGTTCTACTTTTGAAGATATTACAACTCTTGCTGCAGAGGAACTTGCAGCCCTGCTTCCAGTTACTGCCGAAAATCTTTCTGAAGGATTTTTACACGGAACAAAGGTTGGTGCAACTCCAGTTACTGGTGGTGTTGCACTGCCTCACCTTCGACTGCCTTGTATTGAACAGTCGATCATGGTAGTTGCTCGATCAAAAGACGGGCTTGTGATTGATGTTGGCGATGTTTTTGGTGGTCATCATGAAGAACAGTCAATCCATGCCATCTTCTTTCTTATCAGTCCTGAAGATGACCCCTCCCAGCACCTTCGGTTATTAGCACAACTTGCTGGTCACGTTGACAAAGAAGGGTTCATGGCAAAATGGCTCTCTGCAAATACTAATCAAGAAATGAAAGAAATTTTGCTTCGTGATGACCGATTCCTCTCAATTCGTTTAGGAAAAACTACTTCCACAGAATCACTTATTGGGTTGCCTATTAAAAGTTTGAGTTTTCCAGAGGAATGCCTTGTTGCGTTGATACATCGCAGAGGACATATGGTTGTACCTCGCGGCAGCACACTGCTAGAAGAAAATGATCAACTCACAGTTATAGGCGATGAGAGAGGCATTCGTTCTTTGAAAGAACAGTTTGGCACGACTACATTCGAGGATTAGTCACACCCGAAAATCCAAATACTTACCTCATACAAAAAACTCCCCGATTTTTCGGAGAGTTTTTGTGTTCCTTCAAGGAAGAAATCTGGAGAGAGAGGGGAGAAAGTAGAGAGAATTAGGAGAGAAAGCTAGAGAAAAAAGGAGGAGAAGAGTTTAATTGTCAGTATTACGGGTCAGAAGAAGGTTGGTTCGTTCAATTTCGTAATCCATGTACTACCAACTATCCCCGAGTAGCAATAATGTGAAGCGTATTAGTAAAAAAATACCAAAAACCCCCATAATCGCCTAAATAAAGGGCTTTTTATTTTATTTTTTCTTGAACCGCAGCTACTTCTTTTTGCAATTCACTGCGAGAAAGTTGAATTTGTTGGTACAAATTACCCAACGCTAAGTTATTTGGGTTATTTTCAACAACTGGCTGGAGAGCGAGAAGGACTTTTTTACAATCTCCAAGCGCTTCTGCTGGTGCGTCTGCATTCATGCGAAATTCCAACAATGAATTGAGATAGGCTGCTACATCGTTTCTTGCGTCTGCTGCATCTGGAAATGCTACACATCTGTTTACAATAACATTGAGCCCATCACCTAATTCTTTCCAACCTGCTTCCATAGATTTCATCTTCAGCAGAGTGTCCCCAACAAAATAATGAGACCATCCAAGGTCTCGTTTGGCTCGACCATTTGTTGGCTCAGCAGCAGCGAGTTCTTGAAAGAGATTGAGTGCTTGTTCGTAATACGATAACCCAGTTTTAAAATTATCCTCTCTCACGTACATCATCGCCACACGATATAAAAGCAGCGTTACGTCTCGCTTGATGGAAAGATCATTGGGCCACCGCTTTAATGTTGTTTCACAATAAACAAGAAGTTTGTCGTACTCTTCTGATACAAGTTTTGTTTTTCCTTCTTTGCTCCACAAGTCAGCAATGCTCATGTGAACCTGTGTATACAATCGCATCATGTCTAAATTATCACTGTTCTCTTCGATTAAGCGATCAATAATTGCTTTCGCCTCCTCATACGTTTGCATTGCAAGAGATGGGCGTTCAGTCATCTTGTAAACTTTCGCTTTACGTGTCAGTGTTACAACCAACTGTAATCGATATTCGTCATGACCTTCATTCACAAGTTGGGTATACATATCGAATGATAAATCAAATTGCCCTAACGCCTTGTCTGGATCACCTAAATGTGCGCCTTGCGTTGAAGCGTAAATTTGCCCAATGCGACCGTGAACGAATGCTTTTTGAGCAAGCACTTCTTTATAATCTCCGATAGATGCACGCAATTCGTTGAGGTGCAGAATGACTGCGTTTAGCACTTCCATTCTCACTTCAATCGCGGCATTTACTTTTTTAATCCCATCGTATACATCCGTTGAGAAAGTCTGCGTCATTGACAAAATTTCATCTGCACGCTTTTCTGCAATGTCACGTTGAACAATAGCAATGTCCTTTTGACGATTCGCTTCAAACATTCCCCACGTTGTTCCAAATATGCCCAGAATAATAGTAATAGTCAACGCAATCATTGCAGCACAGGTTCGCTTGTACTTCTTTGTAAATAATTGCATTTGATATGCAAGGCTAAGCGGTCTCGCTTCAATTGGTTCGCTGTTTAGGAAGTGTCCAATATCATTTGCAAGTTCTGCTGCAGACTGATAGCGTCTATTGCGATCTTTTTCTAATGCCTTCATAGCAATCGTATCTACATCACCCTTTAAAGTTCCACTCAACGTTGCCATTGAACTTGGACGCTCTTCTTTGATCACACGCACAGCTTCGTGAATAGCTTGGCGGCGGAGGTCGTATGGGAGTTTCCCAGAAAGTAATTGGAATAAAATAACACCAAGCGCGTAGACATCACTACGTGTGTCAATTCGATCTGGGTCAGCATCACATTGTTCAGGACTCATGTACTGCAACGTGCCAATGAGTTGGCCCATCGTGGTTTGCATGGTTGTCACAGCAAGGTCTGCGTCAGTCGCACGCGCCACACCAAAGTCAATAATTTTAGGCTCACCGTTTGTATCAACCAAGATGTTGTCAGGTTTTAGGTCACGGTGAATGACACCCTTTTGGTGACCGTGATGAACAGCTTCGCAAACCTTTGTAAATAATGCAAGACGATCACGAAGAGAGAGATCTCGCTTCTGAGCATATTCAATTAGCCCACGCCTACCTGGAATATATTCCATTGCGAAAAATGGAACATCTCCTTCAGGGCTTTTCCATGTTCCGGCTTCGTAAATTTGTGCAATATTCGGATGATGCAGTTTTGCGAGAATTTGCGTTTCAAACTCAAATCGACGAAGCGCCATTTCACTTGCTGCACCACTCTTAATAACTTTGAGTGCAACACGCCTTCTTGGTGCTTCTTGCATCGCTTCGTAAACATGTCCCATACCACCAGAGCCAATAACACCCAAAATTTTATACCGACCAATTTCACTCGGCATTCCCATGGAAGGAACTTTGGAGGGCTCGGGCATACTGCCCTTCCCCGAGTCATCACTGGGCATTCCAATGGTTTCTGCATCTGGATCTGTAGGTGGGTGATTGGTTGCCATAAAGCTGTCCTACGGTGCATTATCTCAGAAAGAGCATGACCGTAACCATTACAATACCATTCTTTCAGGTTTTGTCTCAGAAAAAACTCTTAAACTTGAAAAATGGTACCCTCAGTGTACGATAAACGTGGAGACCAGTGTTGAAATCAGACGCCAAACAACCAAACGGACTTGTTCTTGACCAAATACACGGTAAACCTGTGCCATCGATTTCCGCTTCAACTGATCAAGAAATTGTGCTTGGTAGAAGCCCAGAGTGCTCTTCACAACTATCCAATCGATATGTTTCTAGAAAACACGCATCATTCAAATGGAATGATGATCGGTGGCTATTGCTTGATTTGAAAAGCCGAAGCGGGACGTATCTCAACACAATTCGGATGGAAGAAGGTGAAGAGGTTCAACTACACGATGGTGACCTCATCCAAATTGGACCTTGGAAGTTTTTAGTTCGACTTGGCGAGGAGGATGAAGAACTTAACCCTGAAATGATTAAAGAAATCGATCGGGTGCCCGAGGACAAGGGTGAAGAAGGAGATGAGGTTCCGACGCTTATTCGCACAGTAAATGGTCGGTACGAAACAAATATGGATTTGCTTCTGCAACTGAAATCAGACGAAACTGTCAACCGGGAGATGGGGTGGGGAATTTTCGTAGACCGCTACGGTCCTATCATTTGTGGATTTGCAAGAAATGCTGGACTACCTAGTAGTGAAGCTGATGACATTATGCAAACCGTGTTGTTCAACTTTTTCAAGGTCGCCGATCGATTTGAATATGATCCAAGCAAGGGGCGCTTTCGTGGATATTTAAAGCGAATTACACTGAATGCAATCCGTCAGCGCTATCGAAAGAAACAAGAAGGCAATCTTGATACTTTTGGCATGGAAGCAGCCGAAGATCCACGAGATGATCTCGAAGCAGCATTTGACCGTGAATGGGCAGAGCATTTACTTTCCGAAGCGATGACCGAAGCTCGTCCAAAATTTGAGCCAAAAACATGGGAAGCCTTTGAGATGTACGGCCGGCGAGGCATGAGTTGCGAAAAAGCTGCCGAGCGACTCAATATGAGTCAAGAAGCTGTCCGCCATGCAAAGAGTCGTGTCATGCGGGCTGTTCGACAAATTGTCATTCGCATTCGCGCAGAAGAACTATAGACCACCCCGCTAGTTGTTTACACAACCAAACGCTAGGTGGGATATCGCACGTTACAATCAGCATCATTGGCGCTCATAGCTCAGCTGGATAGAGCATCGCTTTCCTAAAGCGAAGGTCGCAGGTTCGAATCCTGCTGGGCGCGTTATGGAAATGACAACCATCCTTTTTGTCGCACTCGGCGGATCTATGGGGGCTGTACTCCGCTACCTCATCGCAAACGTGGGTCAATCTTGGACTACATCTTCTTTTCCGGTTGGAACATTGATCGTCAACATCCTCGGCTGCGCAGCCATCGGCCTCATCACAGCAATACTTATCAGTTCACAATCTCAACACCGCGAAGTACTCCGACTCCTTTTGGTTGTTGGTGTTCTTGGTGGGTTCACTACGTTCTCTAGTTTCGCCTTCGACACGATTGAATTGTTCGACGATGGTCGTAGCGGGCAAGCGATGTTGTATATTATGTTGACGAATATCCTTGGAATAGGGTCCGCTTTGCTCTTCTACCGCGGCGGATCGATGCTCTTCAACGGCTCGGGGGTATAACAGTTATTATTCCACATTACGCATTGCAGAGGAGCATACTATGTTGTTTACTTTATTATTAACCGCGCAACTGTCCGCCACGCAACTCCAAGAGACAGAACGATCTTGGCGAACTCCAGATGAACTTCGCTCATCTATTCAGACCATCTCTGACTTAGATAAAAATGTATCGGTTTCCACAATTGGAACGAGCCGAAACGGGCAGCCCATTCAAGTTATCACGTTGTCAAATAGTGAAGTGCTTCCAATTGCAGATCGCCCTGCTATTCTTATTGTTGCCGGAATCGACGGTGACCATTTACTTGGCAGTGAGGTTGCAGTTGATATTATCCAAGAGTTACTCACGCGCGATGATGAAACAACAAAATCGCTTTTAGATTCAAACACCGTTTATATAATCCCGCAAGTAAATCCAGACGCTGCAAATTTTTACTTCCATTCAGTTCAACATGGACAAAGAAGAAATATTCGACACGTTGACAATGATCGAGATGGATTAGTTGATGAAGATGGTGGTGACGATCTTAATAATGATGGCTACATCACAATGATGCGAGTTCCTGATCTCGAAAAAGCTACGCTTGTGGCAGATCCAGAAGATCCTAGGCTACATAAAAAACCAGACGCTCTTGAGGGAGAATCTGCTGAGTTTATTTTATACACCGAGGGAATAGATAACGATGGTGATGGCAAGTTCAATGAAGACAGTGTTGGAGGAGTAGACATCAACAAAAACTTTATGCACGGCTATGTATATCACCAAGATGGCGCCGGTCCTTGGCAACTTTCTGAACCAGAGTCTAAGGCATTGATCGATTTTGTATTTTCCCATCAAGAAATTGCTGCAATCGTTGTGTATGGGCAGCACGATACTTTGTCAAAACCCTTAAAGGAGAATGGTAAGGACGAAGCAGGTGCGCCAAAAACGATCGACAAAGCAGATGAGGAATTCTACGGAAAACTAAGCAAGACTTTTGTTGAATTGACGGGACTTAAAAACGTTGATCAACCTTCTTGGGATGGAAGTTTTGTTGCTTGGGCATATGCACAATATGGCGTTCCTGCATTTTCCACTCCACTTTGGTCACGACCAAATCCCTTAGAGGAGGGAAAAGAGTCTAACGAAAATGCAACCGCTCAACCAAATGAAACCGTCTCTTCACATGGATCAGGACAAGATCGTCCTGGAAGGGGTGGTTTTGATCGCGATGCAATGATTGCTGAGTTTGATACTGATGGAGATGGTGAACTAAGTGGTGATGAACGAACCGCATTTCGAGAATCCATGCAAGATAGATTTGGTGGAGGTGGGCGCCCTGGTGGTGGAGGTGGGCGTCCTGGTGGCAGAAGAGGACCTGACAATTCTTCTGATGATAGTTCTACACAATCCACTGGCAGTTCCAATTTGACTCCGTCTAATGTTGGAGATATTGCACAAGAAACACTTGATGAACTTATGCAAGCAGCCCAAGCAGCTGGTTATCCAATAACAGAGGAAACAATGGCAGAGATAACTCCTGAACAAGTTGAACAATACGCGAAAATGGCAGGTGTACAAGTTCGTCATGTCAAACAAGGAGGCAGTGAAAACAAATCCGAATCTAATGATGCAAAATGGCTAGATTACAGTGATACACAACGTGAAGCCACAGGATTTGTCGAGTGGACTCCTTTCGACCACCCCCAACTTGGTCAAGTCGAAATTGGTGGATGGGTTCCATATTTTAAAATACTACCTCCAACAAGTAAAATCGATTCGATCACAACAAAACAAGTTGATTTTATTGTTGAACTCGCGAGTCGATTGCCCAAAGTATCACTTGAAACACCAATCGTAAAAGAACTTGGCAACGGTCTCTGGGAAATCAAAGTTTCGGTCGTGAACAATGGTTGGCTCCCAAGTGGTACTGCGATGGCAAAGAAAAACAAACGTGCTCGTCCATTTATTGTCCGCCTTGATGTTCCAAATGACTCTATTATTACTGGTCAAAAAGTACAACGCATCTGGGCACTTGATGGTGGCGGAACCCGAAGGTGGTATCGCTGGATAATCCAAGGGAAGTCCATGTCAAATGTTTCAATTACATTATTCAGTGAGAAATTTGGCACTGAAATTACCACACTACCACTCAAACAAACAAAGGGAGGTGGTGCATGATTCGCTTTATCTCTATTCTCTGTTCTCTTGTTTTCATCTGCAATTCCGCTGCACAAGCACCGCACCCTTCTCGTGTCGATCTTCACTTCGATCACTGGTACGACTATGCAGAGATGACCAAAGCCATGGAAGAACTTACAGCTGCATACCCCGAGCTTTTAACAATGCGTTCCCTTGGAAAAAGTGTTGGGGATAGGGACATTTGGCTAGTTACCCTCAATAATCCTGATACAGGAAGTGATCGTGAGAAAACTGCAATGTTCATTGATGGAAACATCCATGGAAATGAAATCCAAGCAGCAGAAACAGTCTTATATTCAATTTGGTATCTGTGTAAAAGTTACGGTGTTATCGATCGCATTACAGAATTAATCGACGAGCGATCATTTTACTTTGTTCCAATGGCAAACCCAGATGGTAGAGAAGTATGGTTTCACGATCCTGCAAATCCCCATTTCCTTCGTGGAGGAATTAGGCCAACTGATAACGATCACGATGGAGTTGCCGATGAAGATGGCGCTGATGACCTTGATGGAGATGGACACATCACGAGTATGTGGATAAAAAATCCTCTTGGTAGATATAAAATTGATGAAGATGATCCCCGTTTTTTTACACGTGTCGACCGAAACGATCCACCCGGTGGTTGGTCTCGACTTGGGCAAGAAGGATTTGATAACGACGACGATGGGCAAGTGAATGAAGATGGAATTGGCGGTTACGACCCGAATCGCAACTGGCCAAGTGATTGGCAACCAGAGTGGATTCAATATGGTGCTACCGATTATCCATTTAGTCTCCCAGAGACGAGGGTTATTGGGGAATTCATTTTTGACCATCCAAATATTGCAGCTGCGCAGAGTTACCACAACGCTGGCGGAATGATTTTGTACGGACCAAACGCAAAGTACATTCATTACCCAAGAGCAGATTTACAGGTTTTCTCAGCAATTGCAGAAAAAGGAGGCGAAATGCTCCCCTTCTATGATCCAATGACAGTCCATGAAGATTTATACACAGTCCACGGCGGTGAAGATGGTTTCACCTACGACGCACTAGGTATTATCAGTTTCACAAATGAATTATGGACTGACAAACGGATGATGGCAAATGGAAATAATCCATCAGAGGAAGAAAGAAAAACGTTCCGAGACTTACTCCAATTTGAAGATGTGTTTGTTCCCTATCACGAAGTTGAACATCCACAGTATGGCACGATCCTCGTAGGTGGAACTAAAAAATATTCAAGTCGAGTTACACCACCATGGATGTTAGAAGAAGGTTGCCACCGAAACTTTGCCTTTACAATGTTTCACGCAGATGAAATGCCAAAAGTTGCATGGGGTGCATTGCAAGTTCAAAAAATTAGCAATCGTCTTTGGGAAGTTACGATTGAGGTTGCCAATGACAAACTTATTCCATCTCGAACTGCGATGGCAGCAAAACATCAAATTGGTATGCCTGACATTCTTACATGTAAAACATCAGCTGCAAATAGTGTCGCTGCTTCTGGAACAGTTCGCTCACTCATGCCCAATGCAAAACTAAGAGCACAGGAAAGCGAGCGACCTGAACGAGTCGTTGTTAATAATGGTATTAGCAGCAATGGTTCGACACTTTTCCAATTTATAATTGACGGCAATGGGTCTGTAACATTCACCTATGCTGCTGAAAAAGGCGGCACAATTGAACGTACTGTCAAGCTCAGCGAACAGTTTCAACCGAAACCAATTGAGCATAAGCGAGCGATTCCACATGACCCTACATAAATGGACAAGCTAAGGCAGAATCTAAAACTCTATCCTTGGTATGTTGGATTATTCCATGCTTACTTTTGGTTGCCAGTGTATTTTCTGTTTTTTAACAGCAAACTCGAACTCTCTGAAGTTTTGTATTTGGCCTCTATTTACTTTGTGAGTGTAGTGATTATCGAAGTGCCCTCTGGGTGGTTCAGTGATCAGTTTGGTAGACGAAAAACACTCATCACTGCTTCTACCTTTCTGTGTGTTGCATATCTCCTGTTTCTCTTTGCAAACTCATTTGAAACTTTTGCTATTTCACAAGTGTTCCTTGCTGGTGGAATTGCATTTAATAGTGGAACTGATACTAGTTTTCTCTTAGAAACAACACAAGCATTAGACGAACCAGAAGCGTACCCAGAACTTGAAGCAAAGGCGATGAAATTCAATTTTCTCGGCACTGGTGCTGCTGGCATTTTGGGTGGGCTTGCAGCTATTCCTGACTATCGGGGTGCGTATGCACTTTCATTGTTAGGTGGAATTACTTTACTTTTGATCACTATTCGGTTCACAGAACCCTCAAAAAACAATGAATCTAAAACCGTGGGGGTTTTTCAACAAATTATGTCGTGCATGCGTTTGTTAAAAAACGTTCGTTTGTTATGGCTCTCTGTTTTTGCGGTCTATATGATTATCATCAATCATATTCCGTATGAGTTTTATCAACCATATCTGAAACAACTTGCTACACAATACCAAGCAGTAAAAATTACGCCTTTTTTAACAAGTGTACACCTTACATGTACTATGATTCTTGCATCATTCATTGCAGGCAAATCTATTCGCATTCGAAATAAGGTTGGCACTGGTGTCACACTTCTATCAGCAGCAGGATTACAAATCGCCATGATGGCAATCATGCATTTCTTTGTGAGTATTCCTGCTGCAATTGCAACACTCCTTCGATCCTGTCCAAGGGCGTTAATGACAGCGCCACTCAATGCTGCTGTTGCACCAAGTGTTCCTGCTACCAAGCGTGCTACTTTTCTATCGCTGCAAAGTTTATTTGGAAAATTGGGTTTTGCTATCACCCTCTTCATTTTCTCCCGAGCAGCTGGAGATAAAGAATGGGAATCCATAACAGCGATGCTTGGCTGGGGGATGTGGCTTGGGCTCATAGGCTTCGCTGCCCTCCTTTTCACCATTTTCGCTCTCCGCAAAACATCTGCGTAGATGAATGAAAACTACCCACTAGGTAATTTATTTGCCGTCGATGGTGAGTTTGATTTTTTGAGGTCTTTTAGAACATCCGCAAGATCGACGTACATTTTTTTTCAACATTGGGCGTACAAGTACAAACAAAGCGAAGAGAAAAATGATTGTCACAATCCAAAATTGCAATGAATCAAATGGCATCACGCGACGATTCCAGAAACAACCTGAAAAGTAATAAACGCACACACCCAAGCAAGCACCGTCATATATCCAAGTTGAAGAAAAGCCCAATTCCACGAACCGGTTTCACGTCGTGTTACTGCGATCGTCGGCAAACATTGCATTGCAAGCACGAAGAAAACAAGAAGGCTTGCTGAAGTAGGTATGTTAAAAATAGGAGAACCATCAGCACGTTTTGCGTTTTCTATTTTTTCCATAATCGTTTCATCTTCAACATCATCGCTTCCCGAAACGAGAACTGCTATTGTCGAGACAAACACTTCCCTCGCTGCAAAACTTGTCATCACCCCCACAGTTAATTTCCAGTCATACCCTAACGGAGCAAAGACTGGTGATACAAATTGACCAATTTTTCCTGCATAGGATTCAGATAATTGCGTCGTTGCATCTAGCGTTTCGTCGTGTGTGGGTTCACCTTTTGGATATGCAGATAACCACCAAAGTACAACTACTATTGCCAAGATAACTGTGCCTGCGTTTTTAATAAACACCCAAGCCCGGTCAATTGTGTTCAGGACAGCGGTACGTAAAGATGGCATTTTATACGTTGGCAACTCAAGCACCATGGGTCTGGATTTACCTGGCAATATTGTCCTACGCATAATAAATGCTGTTAAAAATGCAGCTCCGGCACCAAGTGCATAACAACCAAAAAACGCAAGCCCTGCCGAAAATGGTTGATTTGCGAACATCACACCAACAAGCAATACATAGACTGGCAAGCGAGCTGAACAGCTAAAGAACGGTGCAACAAGAATGGTGGCAAGTCGATCTCGCCTGTCTGGAACAATACGAGCAGCCATAATTGCAGGAATCGCACATGCGTGCGCTGAAAGAAACGGAACGAAAGATTGTCCTGGCAAACCAAAGCGCCGCAACACTCTGTCCATCACAAATGCCGCTCGTGCTAAATAACCAGTATCTTCAAGCAAACTTATTAAAAAGAAAAGCAAACATATTTGCGGTAAAAACACAACTGTACCGGCGATCCCAGCAATAACACCATCAACGACAAAATCGTGAACTGCTCCTTCTGGTAAAACACTTGATGCAACTGTAGAGAGATACCCAAACACTGTGTCAATAAGGTCCATCGGCACTGCTGCAAGTGTGAAAATTGTCCAAAAAAGACCAATCATCACTGCAGCAAATACAAATATTCCAAGCACTGGATGTGTGCAAACTTTATCAAGCCGATCAGTAAGCGTTCCGCCGCTAACTGCTAACTTGCCACCAACACTACCTGCGATAATTTCATTTGCCCAATCATTAACTGCTTTCAAATCGCCAACCTTTGGGAGAATGACATTTGTTTTTCGTGGATTATCAAGGACTTCGTGTAATCCATCTATTCCTCCCCCAGATCGTGGATTCACCTTTACAACAGAACATCCAAGATGTTCGCCTAGTTTTTCGCAGTCAATTGTCAATCCAGATTTTTGAGCAATATCTGCCATAGAGAGAACAACCACACATCGAACATCATGATGCAGTATTTCATTCACAATTGTGAGATTTCGTCGGAGATTCGTCGCATCAGCAACAACAATTACTGTATCTGGTTGTTCGCAGTCAACACCATCAAGCGCGTAGCGACAAACTTTTGCAAGATCATCCGTTGTATGAAGACTGTACGTACCTGGTAAATCTATAAATTTTCGCTTTACCGAGCCACGAGTAGAATTTCCTATACGGGATTCCACCGTACTGCCCGGGAAATTTGCCGTTGCACTCCGTAGCCCACAAAGTCTGTTGAACAATGTTGTTTTTCCAACATTCGGATTGCCCAAAAGTAAAATTGTACGTGCAGCACTAAGATGCAAATCGGTTGTAGTCATCTATTTGTATCGATTAGTTACAAACACCACAACGGCGAACCATAATTCGCTCTGTTACTTCGCGAGAAAGGCCAAGTCTTGTTGCTTCTACCTGAATGATGCATGGTTGGCCCTGCTGGCACAACTCAAACGTTGCCTCTTCATGTAAACCCATCGCGGCAAGCGCTTCTCGTTCGCCGTCGTCTAAATCGGTTACATGCACAACTGCCTTCTCTCGCTCTCCTAATTGAGAGAGTGGAATACAATGGTTTTCAGATGCTAGGGTATTAGGAGTCATTTCGTTACACCAAGTTGTAAATGATACTCATTCTCAACTATTACCGCAAGGATACTGCGTGCAATTTGGTAATACAAGTGAATTACGGAGGATATTGTCAGTTTTTATAAACCAGCCGTTATGAGGCTGTTAAATGGGTTTTTTCATCAAGTTGTACAATTTTATGGTTCTTCACAAAGACCAACTTCGTTGAAATCTCTCTAGCATCGATTCCTAGTAACTGTGAAGCTGCAAGTCGATAAGAAGCTAATTGTGGAGCGTAGTGCTCTACCCTCTCTTCACGCAAAGAGGCATCGAATGAATCCGTTTTCCAATCAATTACTTCGCCCCGAATTGGATTACCCTCTTCGTCGTAATAGACGACTAGCCGATCAATTGATCCACGTACATCTGTCAATTCATTCATTGAAACTGAAGCAAAATCAGTGCCCTTCTCAACACGTAGTGCAAACGTTTGCTCATTGAAAACTGCAACGTTCTCTTCAGGTTTCGTCAACAAAGCTTTTATTGACTCACTCTCGATTGCTGTAACAAAGCTCTTAGCAGCAGCTCGAAGTTTTTCCTCTCCAAGCAACACAGCCTCTTCCTTCGGTGCACTTGCCACTAGTGACTCGACTGAAGGTGTTACTCCTCCAAGCCACTCTATTTCCTCGAACCAATAGTGCGTCACTGTTCCCCAACTGAAACTAGTATTTGTTTTTCCATCAAACCTTTCTGAAATTTTCACTTTTCCACCACCCTCTAAGCTTGATGGAGAGCTGCTAGCAACGCCATGGCCTTGGAAAACTTCGTCATCACTTGAAGGAAGCAAAGAGAATGGTTCAACTGTTTTTGGTTTTTCCGCGTGGGTCGAATCAGATAATTCACAGTACCAATCTTGTTTGCTGCCTTTTGCCTTCCAAACAATTGTGTCTGGTTCTTGCGCTTGATCTTCCCCAATAATTTGTAGTAACAATCCGTCAAGTCGTTTCAAGTGTTTTTTTGAAGTTCTACTTGGAATCACCATGTGCAACGCATGCTTCGCTCGTGTCATCGCAACATACAGCAAACAAAGCGCGTCATTGACTTGCTGTGATTGCATTTCACCTCGCATCTGCTCATATTCTGGGATAGCACAATCAAGATATTCACTTGCATACATGCCAACGTGAACAGGAGGTTCACATGGATCCTCGTGCACTTCCATCAACTTGGGTGCCTTCCAAATTGGCTGGTCTAAGTCACATACTACGACCGCGTCAAACGACAGCCCTTTTGATTTATGGACAGTCATGACTTGCACTAGAGATGATGCTGGGTCAGGAACTTGGGTTTCCTTCACAAGTTGCACAAATTCTGATGGGCGCAATCCCCCAGATGGTCCCACATCACCTGATTTTGATTCTGCGAGTTCGATCAGTTGCCAAAGGCGTAATCGCTCGCGTTCATCTACCGAACCAATCAATTGCTCAGCAAATTCGCTAACAACAACTGCATACCCATTTGATACTAACCGCCTGCGTATTTTTCTACACGCACTTGCATACTCTTTGTCTGATCCATTCCATTTCATTTCAAGATGCGCAGCAAGCGGAGAACTGCAGACATGAAAGCGTGCAGTTGTATTGCCCGGATCATCGGCCATCAACAAAGCAGAGAGAATAACCGTTACAGCGGGCGAATCGGTCAGTGGATTCCCGCCAAACTCCGCAGCAAGAACAGGATGGTCCTTATTTGTTCTTAGTGCATTCACAATCCTTTGTATTTGTTGCTTCGTGTTGCCACGAACCAAAATGCCAATCTCTGCTTTTGGAGCATTTTTGTGAATGTTAGAAACGATCTCTACAACTTTCTCAACAGTAAGCGCTAAAGAAGATTTCTTTTCTTCTAATTCTTCATTGTTAGCACCTGCTGTTTCAATAACTGCATATCCCAGCCTGTTTGGTTTGGCTGATTCGTGGTGAATAAAATCCTCTTGCCAATTTTCAGCAGCACCTTCCGAATGATCCTTCAATAGACCTGCATCATGTGCATTTTCAAAAATGGTATTTACTGCATCGAGTACGGGTGGAGAACACCGCCAACTCTTATCAAGTTTGCGAATTTCTGCGTGATCAAGTCGTTTGTGAAGTGTCCGAAGAAGTGCAGGTTCTCCACCACGAAAACCATACAAACTCTGCTTCACATCACCAACAACAAAAAGTGAACGGTCACTTTCTGATTGATAAATTTCATCAATAATTGGCTTCAATACACTCCATTGCGTAAGCGAAGTATCTTGGAACTCATCTATCAACAGATGATCAATCGAATTATCCAAACGGAACTGTAATTCAGAGAGATTTTGCATCACATTGATAAAACTCAGCCTGTATGTCACATCATCAAACGAATATAAACCACGATCATGTTTCGCTTCTATCCAGCACTTGTTCAGATCGTGCATGAGCTCGTACGTTCCCTTGTTTTTTGCAATCAACCGATTTGCCATTACACCAACAGCGTGTTCAACAAGGGGTTCCAAGGCTTCCACGATGTGGGGATCGATATCCTGTTTGTAATATTGGTACGTTTTATCCAGAACTTTCGACGCCATGCCGGACGTTACGAATGCCTTCCAATCTCTGCATTGCAATTTTTTAATCGCCTTCAACAAATCACTAGCTTGATATTTTTTATCTGTACTCATCGTAGAAAGATAATGTATTGCAGAAACAACATCATCATTCGACATTGTCGGGTACGATTCCCCCCACAACCATGCTGAGGCATCGGTGTCCCGAACTGATGTATACGCTTGCCGTTGCATCTCACTCAGCGTTTTACCAATTGGTACCTTCGCCCCTGATTTACTCCAACGCAGCAAATTTGCAAAGTGATTTGTATTTTTGTGCTCTTTTGTCATCGCAACAACTGCAGTAGTAAAAACTTCTTCTTCGTGTGCCTCATCCAAAATTGACCATCCTGGAGTCATCTCAAGTGCATCACTGAAATACTGCGCAGTCTTCACGAAGAAGCTATCAATCGTTCCGATGTTAAGTCGGTGCATCGATGATGACAGCTCTCGAAGCAGCAATTCACATCCTTCTTGACCATCTTCAATTTCAGGCACGTGTTTTATAAGCAAATCTAATTCGTCTGTATCTAAAACCGCTTTTGCCAAAGATTCAATTATGCGATCCCGAATTTCTCCAGCAGCCTTTCGGCTAAAGGTCGTTGCGAGAATTGTTTTTGGATCTGCGCCGCTTTTCATCAAACGCAAAAAACGAAACATGAGTTCTTGTGTTTTCCCAGAACCCGCCAAAGCTTCAATGATTTCAAACTCTCTAAAGTCAATCATCTCAATCATCCCCCTCTGATTCTTCAGTAATACTATTGTCTTGACAAATCCATGCAAAATCGTCGCTGTATTTTGGAGCGGGATCAGTAGGCGCTTCTCCGAACTTACTATTTGCAATATCACACATGATTGCAGTAATGACATCATCTACTGTCGCCATGGCTTCATCTGGCAGATCGAGTAAATTAATTCCTGTTGTCGTTTCTTGATCGCCAATTCGAAAGTACCCCAAGGACACATTTTCTTCACTCGTGTCTTTACCTTCAAGCTCTTTTATATTAGAAAGTAACATCCTGTACAAAGGCAATTGCAGATCTACCCACTGTGCGTCGCGTTTCTTAAAGTGCACTTCGTTGGCAGTAGCGCCACCCGTTTTATAATCTAAAACTCGAATTCGTCCATCTGCGTGCAAGTCGACTCGGTCAATCACACCACTAACCACCATCGGTTTACCTTCGATAATGATTTCTTTGGACAACTTCTTTTCACTGCAAAGAATCCGCCACCCTTCTTTGGCACTCACTGCCTGATGTTTTGCAACTTCACCAAGGCGAAATCGTGCAAGTTCTACTTGCACCTCTATTGCACTTGAAACATTATTTCCAAACATTTCTTGCACCACTTCATCTAAGTAGGAAGAGAGTGCCTTTTTAATTTCTTGTTCTTCACCTGAGTCACGTACAGATATATCAAGTCCAAACTTTTCAACAGTCTTGTGCACTAATCCACCGAAGAGCTTTGGATCCAATTCAGTACCACCATCTTCTGCAACTTTCAGACGAAGGACATGTTTTAGCCAAAATCGATAAGGACATGCTATGTAATCTTTAAACGCAGTCACCGAAACTCTTTCAACCGGTTCAAATTCGTATGCATCTACGCGAGGGATTGGAATGCCAGCCCCTTCACTCTTGGGAGTAAATTGTTTTGGCACTTCAGGCTCTTCACGTTCTAGTGAAACAACGAGTCGTTTCGCTCTTTCTGCAAGAACTTTTCCATCTTCACAACGAAGGAGTAACGGGCTTGGTGTCAACGGGTCACCATCTGTATTTTTACGTGCGACTATCCAAGTAAGTTTTCCATCGTCTGCACGCATACTTTGCATTGCTTTCATTGCATGTGCATCGCGGGCAAGCTTTCTGTCAATAGTTTCTAACCCGAGCGCTCCCCGTAATGAATCAGGAAAAAACACGTCTCCTGGATTATTCCCACCAACTAAATCTGCACTCATTCCAACAACAATCAAACATGGAGCATCAGCCGCCATTGCTTCAAGCCATCCGACTGTTTCAATTGCTTCAGGATTTGGGTATTCAGGAATAGTTGATGTTTCAACAGAACTCAACAACAGACCAATGAGTGTTGCGGCATCTAGCAGACCCAGTTGTTCTGAGACATTACTTGGCATTGCATCAAAGCGGTCAAGTGCGTTAAATATTTGTTGTAATGAAACAAACTTGGGGTCGCTTCGATCAAGTGTTTCATCACCATAAACTTTCAACAACAATGAACGGACAACACTTGCACACGTTGCGCACTCCGCCCGTTCGGTTTGCAACGAACTACAAATTCTAATGAAATCAAATGTACGCTTGTGCAGAGAAACCAACGCTTCGATGGATTTAAACTGCCTTTTGGGTACAACCCATCCATCGGGATCAACAAACTCCGGAACGAATTCCATTGAATATTGATCGAGTGCTTTCAACGTTGATTCCTGTACATCTAATAATGAATATAAATCAGGATGCCTGACAAGAGCTGCGTATGCTGAAAAAGTTTGCGTTTGTACAAGTTGTGCGACCGCTTTTAACAAGCGAGCCACTGGTGTTTCAAGCAAAGATTTTCCACCTGCGAATCTATTTTTGATGTCATGGCCAGAAAGATGCCGTTGAATAATTGGAACCAACGACTCATCAGTCGACGCCACGATGATTTGGTCGGGAGAATATGTATTCTTGACGAGTGAAAGTTCTCGGATAACGGATGCTGCTTGACTACTTGGTGAACCTGCAACTTGAATACGATCCTCAGAAATGTCAATCATCGCTTTTGACCAATAGTCAGTATCAACACACCCATACTCGTCGAATCCCTCCGACTCTGACTTCGGAGCACGAATAAGAGAATCAACAGGCACGCCAGCCTTGCTTATACGATCAATGGTTTTTAACACCATTCCTGAAATATCTGTAGTCCCAACGAGGACAACGTGATCTATACCTTGAAGTTGAACCTGCTGTTCCTCATCAAGAAGCTCCATTCTCTTCGTTTCAAGAAGACATAACCCATTTTCAAGTAGTAGATTTTTTACTCGTTGTTGAATCAACTCTAATGTATCAAATCTTTTTTCAGCACTTTCCGTCAACATCACCTGCGCCGCTTCTGGCCACGATGTTCTTTGTGGAGTTAAACCTCCACCAGAGAGTGTTGCCATAGCAGTGCAAGCTTGTTCTGCAAGTGCAACCCAAGCAGGCACATCATCAAGTTCAGGATGTCGATTTCCAATAATTTCGAGAAGTTCCTCACCGCGCATCTTCCGAAGCACACTCGCCGTTGCCATGAGCGTTGTGGCTTGATCTGCGATTTGATCGCTGTTCCCCATCAAATGATCAAAGCATTGCGACGTCGTTTCGATCATAGGTAGGACTACAGCGCTGTTCCTTTTTGCGGCATTGCCGATCAAAATACGCTGTAGCCTTCTTCCAACTTCTTGCCCCGAAACAAGGACAAGGAGGTTTTCATTGTTTCCAAGTTGGTCTTGCAAGTAATGCTCTTGCAACCAGTTGGCTGTCTCAAACAGGAACGGCTTGTCCCATCCCAAGAAGTGTCTATTGATCGATGTCATGTGTGAAAGAGTAGCAGACTCCCCCCCAAAAGGCTGACAACATTGTGTCAGTGCTCACCGACGAATGTGAGTTTTACACTTTCAGATATATAGCGAATGTTCCACGCATTAGAGGCAACTATTTGCACAATATAGACTTAGAAAAATTGTGCAACAGCCGATAAAAACCTCAAAAAAATATACCCTGCGCAAGTTTTTGGTACTTCATGGGTTGCAAACAAATATAAAGTTTTTGAAGACTTTTCTTCAAATTGGGTGGTGTTCTTTGCATAGAACTGCCGATAACCTACATGGCGAAGTGGTGGAACGTCTACGTGTAACTGTTACCCGAAAGGGTACTCGTTGCGTTCCTTCTCTTCTCTTCTCTTCCATCACCCTTGGGTCTTTGACCCAAGGGTGATTTTTTTAATTGTCTTGGAAGTAGTGAGTGTTGAATCTAAATTATGGGTTACAAGAAGTGTTGTCGTTCCAATATCTTGTATTCGTTCCATAATAATTTCGCGCAGTTCGTCATTGAGCGAAACAAAAGGTTCATCGAGTAACAACAAGCGTGGTTTCAAAACAACTGCTCTAGCAAATGCAACTCGCCTTCGTTCCCCCCCGCTGCATTTGGAAACCTTTTGTTTTGCAACATCACCAAGTTGAAGTACATCAATGAATTTCGAAACATCAGTTTTTTTGTCACCACGAGCACGCAATGGAAAGGCAATGTTTTTTTCAACCGTAAGGTGTTCGTAGAGCGGTTGGTCCTGCATCATGATGCCAATACCACGCTCGTAAGGTTTCTTTTGAGAAACCTCTTTCCCATCAATATATATCGTTCCCGATTTGGGCTCACACAACCCCGCTACACAATGCAAAAGTGTTGATTTACCACAGCCAGAAGGGCCAACAAGTACGACCAGTTCGCCCTCGTCAATCTTCAGGGAATAATCACTTAGGACACTTTCGCCCTGCACATATTCGTAAGAAAGGTTCTCAACAACAAGTGACATCAGAGTAGCATACACGGATGCTTACACCATTATTACTTATTGCTCTCTCTCCACCAGCCCCAACTGCAAATATAGAATCACCTCATGGAACGCTTGCGTTTACGGTTCTTGATGAAAACGGACATGCTGTTCCTTCGCGTCTTACTTTTATGAATGCAGAAGGCAAAGCGGAAGATTTATTTCCAAACCCTGATGCAGCACCAAAACAACTTGCTGTGCGAAAGCACGCTATTTACACGCTCGATGGTACTGGCGTCGTCACCGTCCCCGTTGGTTCGTGGGACATCATGGCATCGCACGGCATAGAGTGGTCTATTGATACAACGCACATTGAAATTGAAGAAGGCAAAGAGTATTCATGGGATGCTGAACTCATTCATGAAATCGATTCAACTGGTTGGGTCAGCGGTGATTTTCACTTACACACCTTGACACACAGCGGTCATGGCGATTCCAATATGAACGAGAGAATCATTTCAATAGTTGGAGAGGGTGTAGAGTTCGCCGTTGCAACAGACCACAATCACAATACAAATTACCAACCTATTATTGACGATCTTGGCGCAAACGAACATGTCACTGCAGTTGTTGGTAACGAAGTCTCTACACCGTATGGACATTTGAATGCTTTTCCACTTGATGCAAGTGCAAAGGTAGTGAACCAGAAGTTAGAAGCGCCAGAATTGTTTACGATGATCCGTGCTGAACAAAATGAGGCTGGAGTCGTGCCTATTATTCAAATTAATCACCCGCGATGGGGAAATATCGATTACTTTGGGCGTCGTGGGCTCGACCCAATCACAGGTGAATCTGATGACAAACGGTGGTCTTGGGATTTTGATTCGGTCGAAGTGCTTAATGAAAATTACGGTTGGGGGTATCACGATGCAGAAATTTCCGAAGTAAATACACGTAATAGTCGGCATAGTGTTCTGCGTGATTGGTACAACATGCTCAACGCAGGTAGAAAAGTCGCTGCCGTTGGCAACAGTGACAGCCACACTGTGATTGCAAACATCGCTGGTGTTCCTAGAAACTTTGTCTTTACTGGAAAGGACGATCCCGGAAAAATCGATCCCGCAGATGTCACCAAAGCAATACGAGATGGAAATATGTTCACAACAACGGGTCCATTCCTTCGTATGACCGTTAATGGAATGCCAATGGGTTCAGTGATTTCCGTGCACAATGCGATTGCTGATATACATATAGATGCGCAAGCGGCTTCATGGGTCGATCTTGACACCATTCGCATTATTCAAAACGGCGACCAAGTTGCAGAAATTAAAATCGAAGGCGAGATTGGTGTCGTAACACACTTGCGACCACGGATCCGCGTTGGGATCCCTCGAGATTGTTGGGTAGTCGCAATCGCTGAAGGCGATGAGGCAATGACTCCGTATGTCGATGAAGATGATCGAAAGATCTATCCGCTTGCAATCGCAAACCCTATATTCGTTGATGCAGATGGCGATGGTAAGTACACGCCCCCAATGGAATGGGCTAAAAACATTGCTGCAACAGGTGATCAAGAAACGATTGTTAAGACATTCAACGAAGTCAATCCTACTGAAAAAAGCTTACTTGTTTTGGCTTGTAACAATAAAAAAATGGTTGAACTTGGATTGAAAAACAATGAACGTATCGTTCGCCTCGCTGCAACGAAAGTTGCAGAACAACTGAAAGACCCCTCCCTTCTTCCGCTTCTTGCAAATGTTATTGAAGATCCAACAAGCGATCGTTACCTCGCATTCTCTGCATGGATGGCGATAGATGAAACAGCCCCAGAATTTGGTGAAGCGGAATTACAACGATATGTCAAAAATTTCTGCTGGGAAGATGCAAGACGCTACACGAAAGAGCGTGAACTTCGATTACCTGGCGGTTTCGTTCGGGAGTGGCAAATTGCTGCTTACTTTGCAATTGCAAACGACGATGATCGCCTGTCGAACCTTGCAAATCAAAAGCAAATTCCTGAACCAAACATTGTGCAACTTACTGTACCTATGACTACCCTTGGCGAACCTCTCAAATGGGCCTACGCACAAAGCGAAAAGGACGGCTACTTAAACCTGTCGCTTGGCAAAGCAACTGAAAATGTGTTTGCCTACGCTAAGTGTTGGTTGTGGAGCCCTGATGAACGTGAAGTAGAGTTCACCATTGGAAGTGATGACGCATGCCGAATCTGGGTTGGCAACGATCTCGTTTGGGACGACGCCTCTTGGCAAACCGCGAGAAAAGATAAAAAGTTTGGCACATTCATACTGCAAAAGGGTTGGAATCCCGTCCTATTCAAAGTCCTCAACGGTTTAAAAGGTATGGGTCTGTACTTCCGTGTCATGGACGAAGAAATTAAAAGAGCTGGCTCAGAACCGAAATAAATTACCCGAGGGGTAGTTAAATTCGACGTGACTGGCACACCAAGCGAGTCCGCGAGCGCAAAGTGCCTGTCACTTTGCAAATTCGGGACGTACCTGCAACTCTACACCCATCGCTTCAAATTGCTTTTCAATTTGAGGAGCCCAGCCGCGATTTGCAATCGGGCTCGCGGGGCTCGGATGTAAAATAGTTTCGATGTCTTCGCGATCTAGGGTTCTCATCGCACGTTTTTTTGCGAATCCACCTATGCCAACAATCTTTGATGGTTCTAATACGTTAACAAACTTACGAAGCGCAACATCACACACTTCAAACACTGCGTCGCGTTCCTCGGCTTTCAACTTATCCGGTGTTCGGTTCTTACCACCCTCTTCCATAAAACAAAGTGGGCAGTAATTGATAATAAAAAACTCGTCAAAAAAACTTTCGGGGTCTCCGTAGCGTTCCCTTGCCCATTCCCATACTCGCCTACCACTGACTTCACTGCGCGGGCAATCAAACCCTTGAATTGGTCTTTTTGGATGAACATGCTTTGGCTGTTCTACGTTCTCTTCAATCCCAAGAAAATCACGAACACCAGAAATTTCACCAAACGGCACACCTGTCTGTGCCATTCCCCATGGTCCGGGATTCATTCCAATAAGTAGCACTCTCCCCTTCACCGATCCATATTTATCAAGATATGCCTTGTGTGATTTCCACGCATACACAAGTGGGTTATACACATACGCAACTGGCTCGCTAAACGACAGTGCGTCCACACCTTTTGACAATTCCTTTGTAATTGCAATGAGTCGTTTTGCCATGATGCCCATGGTACCATGGCGCGTCGCAATGGAAAAAACCTACCATTTTAAAGTACTTGGCTGCAGGATGAACCATGCAGAACGTCGTGAAATGGAATCGATTTTACAAGAACTCGGCATGCAGCCTTCAAGCGAATCGCCTGACTTAGAAATTGTGCATACGTGTAGCGTAACGGGACGGGCAGCCGCAAAATCTCGCAATGCGATTCGTCGTGCGAAACGTAATGGCAAACATGTCTTTGTCACAGGCTGTTTTACTGGTACGGACCCAGAAATGGCAAACGAACTTGGCGACACTGTCGTGACTCAAGCAGGCAAAACACCTATGCTTGAGCGTTTTGCAAATGAAGTGAATACCTGGTTACAACGCCCAAACAAAGAGCAACCAGTTACAACTTCTCTACCGATTGAAGCTCTACCAAAACTTCAGGCTGCACACACACGGGCTGAACTTCGCATTCAAGATGGTTGCGATGCACATTGTTCTTTTTGTATCATTCCAAAAATACGAACGACACTTCGTTCAAAAACAATTGAAGACACTGTCACTGAAGCGGCCCGTTTAGTGGAACTTGGTCACAAAGAAGTTGTACTCACTGGTGTGTTTATTGGAGCCTATGGACATGAAACTGCTTTGCGTAGAAAGCAAGCACATCCAAACCAAGAATATTTAGCGGATCTACTCGATGCTGTTGCGCAAATTGATGGTCTTCAACGATTGCGAATGAGTTCAATGGAACCCGGTGATGTGACACCCACCCTACTTGATGCAATGGTTGCAAATAAAAACATCGTCCCCCATCTGCACCTACCACTGCAATCGGGAAGCGACGAAGTTTTACAAAAGATGAACCGGCAGTACAGCACTTCGCAATATCTTGAAATGATTGCAATGGTCAATGAACGATTAACTGTTGACGGATTACCCCCCGCAATCACCACCGACATTATTTGTGGATTCCCGACAGAAACTGATGCTGATTTTGAACAGACAATTACAACAGCAGAGAGCGTTGGATATTTACACATGCACATATTTCCATACTCAGTTCGTACAGGCACGGCGGCTGCTCGATGGAAACAACTTCCACCCATACTGGTGCAAGATCGCGTTCAAACATTACTGCAACTCAACGATACACTTTCGCTCTCCTACCGTGAACAACTCATTGGCAGGACCCTCAACGTCATGCTAGAACAACGGGTTGAAAAAAATATCTTCCGTGGACGATGTGAACACTATGCAGAAATCACAGTAAAAACTAGCGCGAATCAAGGTGAACTTGTACCTGCAATAGTAATAGAAGTTACGAATGACATCACGGTTGCACAACAACAGTTACAAATTATTTCGTAACACCATCGCACATACCCCACCTCTCGATTACTACAAACTGGTCACTGACATTGGCTATAGCATCAAGGGTATTTTCTTGAGAATCGCCGAAAGTGCTCTAGAGAGTTTATTATTTGGGTAAAGAGGGTGCGTGCTTGGGGACCTTGTTCAACTCAGCGCTTAGGAACCGTCATGATTACATTTTAGCGAGGGTTTTTCTATTGAAAACTGTCGGATTTATTCGATAAATCTTAGGAGTCCATGGGCGGAAGACGCATGGTGTGGCTGTAGGTGTTAAAGGATCTATTTTGAGAAAGATACTAGGCACAATTTTCGCACTTGGCGTTTCTTGTTCAGCGAACGCGGATATTTATCAGTGGTATGACCATGATGCCGATGGGTCATTGTGGCTAAGCGATTCTTATGTGACCCCAGGTGTAGACTTAGAAGGGCAACTTCTTTGGTGGGCTAATCTCGCCGATGCTTCTTTGCGAAGAGCAAACCTTTCACATACAAATCTTGTGTTTTCAACATTTGCTCGAGCAAGTTTGTCTCAAACTACTTTTAACCAAGCATGGCTTTATGGGGTAAATTTTATCAATGCTGATCTGACATATGCGAACTTGAGTGGAACAAATCTTGAGTACGCAAATGTACAAGGAGCAAATTTGTTTCATGCAAACATAAGTGATGCGAATTTATCAAACCTGAGGAACTGGGAAGATGCGATGTGGTTAGCTGCGCAGTACAACGCAAACACCATTTTCCCCGAGGGAATGAATCCCGAAGAACTTGCCATGTTTGAATTGGAAATACCAGCCCCTGCAGTTGGTTATCTCTTTTTAGGATTGCTGCTACAGCCTACACGCAGGGTCCGTAGTAACTAAGCAATTGAATTGTAATGTAGATCAAGATGAAGCTCACGAGTTGTTTAGTGTTTAAACCCACCGGCTTCTTCTTCGCTTAGTGGTACTTGGACAGGATGCACGTCGAAGTGCTCGAGTGCTCGTCGCATATCTTCAAGCAGCAAATCCGCCAAGTCCATACTCATGCCGTGGCGTACAAGAATGCGTTGAATCACAAGATCCTCACGGTGCGCTGGCATTGAATATGCTGGAACTAGCCAACCTCGAGATCGAAGGCGATCGGCGAAATCGTAAAGTGTGAAGTTATACTTCTGGCCATCTTTAAATTTCCAGCACATCGCGAGGATACCACCTTCGCCGTTGTAAATAATTTCAAAAGGCTCCATCTTGCTAATTTCATCTGCAAGATATTTTGCAATCTCTTGACAAGATGTGTGGACTTCACGATATCCGGTTTTGCCAAGTCTAATAAAGTTGTAATATTGCGCAACAATTTCACCGCCGGGGCGAGAGAAGTTGAGCGCAAAAGTTGGCATGTTACCTCCGAGGTAATTTACATTAAAAATAAGATCTTCTGGAAGGTCATCTTTGCTACGCCAAAGTGCCCAGCCAACACCAAGAGGCGCTAAACCGAATTTGTGACCCGAAGCGTTGATTGATTTTACACGAGGCAAACGGAAATCCCATTCTAAATCTGCTTGAATAAACGGGGCAATGAACGCACCGCTCGCACCATCTACATGAATTGGAATGTCTATTCCTGTTTCCTCTTGGAACTTATCAAGCGCATCACTTACTTCTTTGACTGGTTCGTATTGACCAGTAAAAGTCACGCCTAAAGTTGGCACAACACCGATTGTGTTTTCATCGCATCGCTTAATCACTTCTTCTGCAGTCATAATTAAACGATCGCCTTCCATGGGAATTTCTCGAAGTTCGATGTCCCAATACCTTGCAAACTTATGCCAACATATTTGCACAGGACCGCAAATCATGTTTGGCTTATCCGTTGGTTTTCCGGCGGCTTTCATTTTTTCACGCCACTTCCACTTTAAGGCCATGCCGCCAAGCATCGCTGCTTCACTTGAACCAGTCGTTGAACAACCAAGTGTTGTCTCCGCATCTGGAGAATTCCACAAATCAGCAAGGATGTGCACGCAGCGGTTTTCTATCTCTGCAGTCTGTGGATATTCGTCCTTGTCAATCATATTTTTATCAACACAATCTGTCATCAACTGTTGCACTTCGGGTTCAACAAATGTTGTACAGAACGTCGCAAGGTTTTGGCGAGAATTGCCATCTAGCATCAATTCATCATGCACCATTCGATATGCATCGCGAGCGGGCATATTGGTTTCCGCCATTTTATATTTTGGAAGTATCTTCGACGTATATTCAGATCCATACGTGGGAGCGATGAGTTCTTCTAGCCGTTCATTGTTTTTATCATGAAGCATTGTCTGATGGTCCTTTTGCCACCCAAGATGGTTTCTTGAAGTGGTTGATAATCATTGGTAATAAAATAAAGATAAGGTTTCCAATCACAAGAAACGCTACATAAAATGTTGGGCTTCCAACAGCAAGATCACTTGGTGGAAAGAAGAGGATGATGTATGCATAAATCACGGCGAGCAACCCAACGCCTGCAAGGAGAATCATGCCCACATTGCCACCTGGCACTTTGAACGCACGTGGCACATCGGGTTTAGTAAACCGAAGTTTAATTGCTGTTGCAAATAGCAACATATACATAAACAAATAGAGACAGGCAGTCAACGCAGTGAGCAGGAAGAACGCACTACTTACATTTGGCATCAACAAATACACAAGTGAAATCAACGTAACGATCGCCCCTTGGACCATTAGAATGTTGACCTGAATGCCGCTCTTGTTTACTTTTTGAAGGATTGGTGGAAGTTCACCCTTGCTCGCCGTCGCAAGTAAACCGCGACTTGGACCAGCAATCCACGCAGTTACGCCACCAATTGCTCCAAACGCAATGAGGAATCCAAGAATTGGCAGAAGCCAAAGTGCGTGAAACTCATTAAGGAAGTCACGAAGCGCCTGCATGATGCCAGCTGTTAAACTAATTTCGTCTGCTGGAAGAACAGCAGCAACTGCAAATGAACCAAGTGTAAAAATACCAATGATCACAAACATCGCGATAAAAATTGCTGCTGGAAATTGTTTCTTTGGATTACCTAATTCGTTCACGTGCACTGATCCCACTTCCATCCCAGCGAAAAGGAGCACAATCCCTCCAAGAAATGCGAGTGAATTTATATTACCAAAGTCTGGCAAACACGCTGTTGCCGTCACTGTTGCATCAAACGCAATAGGATTTCCGCCAAACCACCAACAGAGACCAAGGATAATTATGAGCAAACCAGGCAAAATTGTTCCACCAATCACGCCTGCGGTTGTCAGCCAGCCTGCAGATGCGACGCCACGTAAGTTGACAAACGTTGCGCCCCAGTAGACAACCAAAATAACAATAATACTAAAAAATTTATTTTCTGCAAGGGTTGGGTCTACAAAAAGGTACGCAAGTGCACCTGCTGCAAAGACAAGAACTGTTGGATACCAAATAACGTTTTGAATCCATTGCAACCAAATTGCCGTAAACCCCAATTTTGACCCAAATGCTTCCTTTACCCATATATAGACACCGCCATTTTTTGGCCAACCTGTTGCGAGTTCTGCAGAGACAAGAGAAACTGGAACGAGAAAGAGAATCGATGCAAAGAGAAGGTAAAAGACCATCGTCATCCCCTCTTTTGCCATCATAGGTAACCCCCGCAAGCTCATCACAACTGCGACGTTCATCATCGCAAGAACGAATACACCGAGCTTTTTTTTAGATTTTATATTTGCCATTTGTTACCCTTTTCTCTGATCAGTAATGGATGTTTGAATCAGAATGGGAAAAATCAGTCCATAATTGTATCGCCTCTTCGTGGAGAATTTGCTCTCCTGAAAGCGTGCGGTGCGCAATCTCCTTTTTGAGAGAATTGATGATAGGCACATCATCAAAATTGCCAAATTGTTGCGCGTCTTGGATTGTTGATCCATAATAAATTTTTTCAATACGCGCCCACCAACAGGCTGCGTAACACATGGGGCATGGTTCGCCTGTCGTATAAAGCGTGCATCCGGAAAGATTATGTGTTCCCAATTCCTTACATGCAGTTCTAATAGCATTCATTTCACCGTGACATGTGGGATCATTGTGTGCAAGAACTGTATTTGCCCCCTCTGCAACAATTACTCCATCCTTTACAATCACACACCCAAACGGTCCACCTGATTTTTCCACAAGGGATGTTTTGCGAGCAAGTTCAATTGCCCGTCGCATGAATTGTTCGTGATCGCTAATTTTTCTTACTCTGAACTGTCTTTGTCTTCACCATCATCAGCATTGATATCTTTTTTCATGCCTTTCCCAATGTGGTTAATTCCTTCACCGACGCCCACGACGATATCACCAGCTCCATGCACTGCCCCTTTCGCTGTTTCGCCAACAGCGGTTGCAGTGTTCTTGCAGCCAGCAAGCAAAGCCAAAGATATAAGTAATACTGAAAACATAATTAAGTTACGCATAATGATCTCCTATGTAGTTGGCATAGTACTATAAATAAAACATGGCATAATGTCTCCCTAAGTACTGAATCTGTGATTTATCTTTGAATACTCTTGTTTTTATGCTATTTTCAGAAAGAAAATTTGCCTTATACATTTTAGTTGCGCTGATTGCAACTCAGATATTAATGCAAATGGAGTGATTGACACAGATGATTTATTAGGGCTAATTGGCAACCTGAGCTAAGTAACTTCAATCGTATTTTTTTGTTACGCTTCGCGTGAGTATGCAATTTATTTCTTATTTACTGTTTATTTACATTACGTTGCTTACTGGATGTTCGATGCAACGTGTTCCTGCATCCACAGGAAGAAAGCCTGTGCCTATTCATACAGATGAGTTCGCTTCTTGTGATTGGCAATCATTACCAGAGACAAGCAAAGATCTTCTCAAAGGGGTTAACACAATTACATGTGAACTTGTAAATGACCTTTCGCCTGAAATAATGGAATTCAGTTTCATCGATGCACTGGGTAAAACTCGAGCAAAGCACAGTGGAACATTCGCGGATTCTTTTTATCTCCAAACAGGTGAGTTTGGAGCAAACTACTATCTAGAATATGAGCCAAAAAAAGAATTCCGAGAATGTATCGGTCGCTGGTGTGGATGGAGCAGTGCATTGGATCCTCCAACAGTACAGGAACTATTACCTGACGAAGAAGGCAATGTGCATGTCAAATCTGATGGTGGACTTGTGTACAGATTGAAGTGGAAAACTGATTCGCCAGTTCGTGGACTCGCCGTGGTGTACTGCGGCTTGGGTGGGTTGCAACACGCATCCAAGGTTCTGGGAAAGGAACTTTTGGAAGAACGCTGGGCGGTTGTGCATGTCTACACTGTCTTGAATGCACCAAAATATAACACTAATATTCTGTTAACTGAAGAAGATACTGCACAAGAAATTATTCGTTTGTTTGATCGCAAGTATTGCCAAGTCATCACTGCTACTAAATCAATTCTGAAAATTGTTGAGCAAAAACTTCCTGCGATTCGTACGCTCCCGCTCGCTCTTCTTGGTATCAGCGCAGGCGCATTAAATACACCCGCTGTGTATCACGAATTGCAAAACGATGTCGATGCTGTCGTGCTTATTGCTGGTGGTGCGAATCAATTTGAAATTGTGCAAGATGGCACATTTACGAAATGGAAATTTTCGAAGATGTTCACTCCCTACACCGATAGCACTGCGTATCTAAACACTCCTTCCAGGGATCCATACTTTCTTGCACCTGAACTTCCAGAAAACACGCTTCTTGTCCATGCAAAATGGGATAAGGTTGTGCCTGCGAAAAACGGTGATCTACTTTGGAAACGCGCGGGAAAGCCGGAACGCTGGATCTTTTCAGGCGGCCACTTAGGCTTGTTTGCAACTTTTGATTGGCATGCGGACGATATTGTCAATTGGCTTCAGCAAAAAACGAACGAATAGCGAATGAATATCGACTGCAAGTCTAAAGCACATGCCCATGTGCGCGCATTGCTTTTATTGAGGGCTGGAAATTTTAAGAGAATTGAGAAGAATTAAAAAAATACTATTTAAAGCCACATCAATACATACTATGTGTGAAACAACCTGCAGGATTGTTTATTTTCGAGAGCCATACCAGAGGTTTTTGCGTTTTTTTATATCCCGAATCTTCGGAATTGAAACGAGGAAAAGCGTTGTCATAATTTCTAATGAAGAGTGTGTGCGAAATTTACGACTAGATGTAATCACTCGAGAATTGATCGTTTTGTACTTTCCAAACTTGTGAAGTTTGTTTGAAAGATGCACTTCCTCTGCTGCGAAAAATTTAGAATCAAACCTCCCTGCTTTTTCAAAACTATCGGGAGTACAAAACATGTACGCCCCTGCTGCAACCCGCAGCAAGCGAAACATAATTCTTAGGATTGGGGTCATAACTTTTGCAAATATTGGTATGTTGCCTTCAAAGGTAGGAAAACTCCCCCCTGCAACTGCGCCTTCTTTGATTGCTTTGAGAGTTTCTTGAACGACGACTTCGGAAACAATCGTGTCTGCATCTACAAAAATTAACAGATCGCCAGTTGCAACCGCAGCGCCATCGTTTCTTGTTAAACCAATTTGTCGGTTATCGCATCGTACGACAATTGATCCTAGTTCTGCTGCAATTTCTGCGGTGCGATCATCTGAAGCATCATCAGCAACTATGATTTCGTACTCAAATTCTTTGGCAGATTGCTGTATTGATTTGATCGTTGCGCCAAGGAGTTCTTCTTCGTTCCATGCGGGAATAACGAATGAAAGTTTCATTTACTTGTTGCAAAAATTGATGGATCAATCGCATGCATCGCTTCACCAAGAACGCCCATCCTCAAGTTGAGGTGAGCTCCGCCCGTTTTATTAAACCACTCTACTTTTATGTTGTGCCAACCGCGAGAAAGTGGTGCTGACCCACGCTTTTCCTGTGTTCCATGCAGACCACCATTTTCAATCACAACTCTATCATCAATAAGTAACCTCGAACCATCGTCACTTTCAAGTGCAAACTCAATCATATTCGTAGCGCTGATGTAGAGGTAACCATCGATTACAAGTGCGACAAACTCCTCATCAGTTGCAGAAATTGACGAAACTAATTCAGTTTGCTCAGACATCAACTGAGTAAAATCTGGAAGATCATCCCATGTGCCTTTATATGTGATTTGTGTCAATGTATTAAGAACATGGTTTTGGAGTTTGATTGCCTTCCAAGGGGTTACCTTCGTAAATGTTTTTGTCACAACTTTACTTACCGCCTTGTTTGCGTCATAACTTCTTGCATGAATCGACGTTGTTCCAACAAGACGTATAGGGCTTCTGTAGATTCCGTAGGTTGACTTATCGTTAATTGCGTAACGAATCTCAATATCCTCTGAACCAACTGTAAGTTCAACATCGAGATCATTGACAAACACATCTGCTAGTGCAGAAATTACGGGTGGAGCATAAATGACTGGTTTTCCCTGTACTTCCACTGCTACGACGCCAATGTGTTTATTTGGCATGTTGCTTGGAAGATCAACTATGACTTCTCCTTGCCCTACTGAAAAAGTAGTGCTACTGCCTCCAAGAACTTTTGCACCAAGGACCGTACCTGCAAGACCCGGAATTACCAACTTCCCATCCTTGGGCCAATCAAAAACATGCAGATAAAGAGTTGTCGATTCATCATGAAACTTCTGTGTTGCCCTTCCCCACTCCAAAGATGCAAACGGGCTTCCAACCGTTCCATGAACTGCTTCAGCATTTATATCCATCCAATCACCTATTTCAGACAATCTCTCAATAGACTCCTCTGGAAATGTACCATCTGCCTTTGGACCAATATTTAATAGAAAATTACCGCTCTTTGAGACGATGTCAGCTAATTTTTTCAACAAGTCTGTTGTTGATTTGAAATTCTTATCGTGCAAGTTGTACCCCCACCGGTCGTTCATCGTCATGCACGTTTCCCAGTCGATGCCATTTGCAACAGCATCAGGTATTTCTTGTTCGGGGGTCATGTAGTCCCCCCCATACCCACCTGCATACCCTTCCATGCCCGTCATGCCTTCCATTCCGCCACGCGCGCCAAGCCGATTATTCACGATGACATCAGGCTGCAGTGAAATGCAGTGTTCGTACAGTTCTCTGCCGTACGATCCGCGCCACGTGGATTCCCATTCCCCATCGAACCACATGATGCCAATTGGACCGTAATTAGTAAGAAGTTCCTCAACTTGTCCATGCAAATATGTTCTGAAGCGCTGCATGTCTGCACCATCTACTGTTCGATCTTTTTCCCAACCTCTACGTGGTAAGTAATCGGGATGGTGCCAGTCCATGATTGAGTGATACCAACTCATGCGAACGTCGTGTCTAGGCGCAGCTTCTGCTAACTCTGCCATGATGTCTCGTTTAAATGGTGTTGACATGATGTCGAAATTCGTGTGTTTTGAATCGAATAGACAAAAACCATCGTGATGTTTACTTGTAATAACGATGTAACCCATACCTGCATCATTTGCCATCTCGCACCACGCGTCTGCGTCAAAAAGAACGGGGTTAAATTCAGAAACAAATTTGTCGTATTCCTCAAGCGGAATCTGAGCTGTTGTGCGGATCCATTCTGCATGACCAGACCCTTTGTCTTTCCACGTGCCGGCAGGAACTGCGTACAGCCCCCAGTGGATGAACATGCCAAACCGCGCATCCCTCCACCAATTAAGTTTAGGATCTGGAGTATCTGCGGGCGATAAAGCAATTGATGCTGCTACTATTAATTCAAGCATAATGGGCATAGTATCGAAATAAGGCGGTGTAAATAGTAATTAAATGGTAATAAAGCGTATTGCTTGATAGGATGCGAACTATGCGTACATACAAAGAGACCAATGGCTTACGCAGTTTTGGCCAATTGATTAGACCATGGAGTGGGCAGGTCACGATGGTTGTGATCCTTGTTGGATTTCTTGCACTCGCTGACATGGTCTTGCCATGGGCGCTTTCACTTCTTGTTGACGATGTTTTTCCTGCACTTTCTGCAAAAGAAGGCGGCTGGGATTTACTCTGGATCATTCTGCTTTCACTCTGCACAATTTACGTGTTACGAAATGTTCTGTTCTTTATCAGCCGAATGATATCGGTTCGAGTAAGTGAACAAGTTTGCTTCGATTTGCGGCAACGGTTATTCAATCATATGCAGCAACTAGGCATGAGTTTTTATAAATCAAACCGTCCAGGACAAGTCAGCTCACGGGTGATGGACGACACCTTTCGGATTCAAACATTTATCCAAGACAAGTTGCCAACACTTCTTAGGTATACGCTCGAATTTCAAATTCTTCTTATCCTTTTATATGTTGTAAACTGGAAACTAGCACTCGCAAGTACAATCGTACTTCCTCTCCACTTATGGACCTATAAAAAGTTTTACCTACCCATTCGTGACAGCCACCACCGCGCACAAAAACATTTAGCTGAAGCTCATGGCAACCTTGTTGAAACTTTTCTAGGCGCTCAAGTTGTGAAAGGGTTTTCTGCTGAGAGTAGAGAAACTGAATCGTTCTTGCAAACAATTCGTGCAAGTAGAGATGATCAAATTAAAACACAACGTTTTCAGTTTGCCCAGAAAGTTGTTGCAGATTTACTCGTTGGTGTAGGCACAATACTCCTACTCGGATACGGCGCATGGGAAGTCTATGCTGGAAGCATGACAATTGGTGCGTTTCTCATGTTCTTCTGGTACGTGCGAATGTTGTACCCCGCAGTATTAGAAATTATCAGTGGAACTGGGCATTTTTCCAGAACATCCGCAAGTGTCGACCGCGTTCTTGAAATGCTTGATGAACCAGTTGACGAAATTTCATATGACATGCGCACACGAACGGAAACATTACAACTAGTTGGACCAATTGAATTCCATAATGTTTCTTTCGCCTTCGACGGAGAAGAAAATATTTTACAAAAAGCGAACTTGCAAATTGATGCCGGAGAACATGTCGTTATTACAGGCCCAAGTGGATGTGGAAAAAGCACGTTCATCAGTTTGCTTCCCCGCTTTAATGACCCAACTTCGGGTGTGATTACGATCGGGGGGCACGATATCAAAGATATTCGACTTCAAGATGTACGCGACATGTTTGGCGTTGCGTTTCAAGATGCGTTTTTGTTCAATGCTTCTATCTATGACAACCTTCGTTACGCAAGACCAAGCGCTACCACGCTAGAAATCATTGATGCGTGCAAACTTACAGGTGCACACAGTTTTATCGAGCAACTACCAAACGGGTATGACACGAGGATCGGTGATAAAGGTGGAGAATTATCCCATGGCCAAAAACAACGCATCAATCTAGCAAGGGCGCTCGTTCGGCAGCCACAAACCCTCATTATTGATGAAACCACCGCCTCAATCGAATCTGAGGCCGCCATACAGATCATCAAAGATGTCCTTGAACACATGGCGGGCAGAACCGTCATAATAGTGACACACGATCCTGCACTCATGCAACTCGTTCATAGAGTACTGACTTTAGAACATAAAACTATCATTGGCAACGACGAACACCCCATGAAACATCCAGCAGCAAAAAATACGAATCTAGGTCTTTTAGCAGGCACCATACTTTGCATTTCAGGTCTCCTTGGTGGATGTTCAAGCACAACTTCAACTGGCATGCTAGAAATGGAGCGACCGACCTCCACAGGTATTATTATTGACAGCGAAGAACCCGTAGATCTTGAAGCATTGGCAATTGCAATTGACAAAGCAACATCAAAAACAATTGATCATGTTACTTTGGCAGAGGAACCAGTTCCTCTTGAACAAAAAGAAATTACGCCAGAAGAAATTGCTGACCTCGTCACAGAAACTGTTCAAACATCCCCCGTTGATCTCTACATACAACTTAGTACGATAAATCCAACCGAAATTGTAGAATTAGTTGATCTTGTCGCAACACGTTTTTCAACGAACCATGGTTACAAGTCATCGGTTGCTACACTTGATGGCGTTCTACCTGTACCACCAGATGGCGTTGTTGAGGTTCACTCTATTGCACATAAAAGCGATGGAGTTACAAAAATCATTCGGTTTGGTTACAAAACGTACGCATCACAACCACATCAACTATGGGCACAAGGCTTGCAAATTGAGAATGGAATCGTTACTCCAAACGAAGATGTCAAAACCGCTGAAGGATTTGTTGCTGAATCACTCACAACACTTACGCAAACACGAGAGAACCTAACGATTCGTGATTTATGGTCAGAAGTCATCCAATTGAGTTATGTTGATGCTCCTTCAGCTATTGAACTACTCAATGGTTTTGGTATTACGACATTTAATAAACCTTCAGAACTCCCCGACAAAGTTGAGTGGAATAAATTGCCTTATGTTGCACTTGTTCCCGATCCGGCTTCAGAAGGTACGGGGCTCGTGGGTGGCTCAGTCGCAGGCGGTGCTTTTGGACTCACGATGGTTCCCAATACCGCAAGCAACCTCTTTACAAATACAGTGGCTTCACCAACAACACAACTCATTGTAATGTTTGATGCTGCGCATCCAGAACACTTTAGTGAGGTAAAACAAATACTTGATGAGCAAATCGATCGTCCCGCTAGACAAATTTTTATTGAGGGAATGGTCCTTGAAATTAATGAAGACGGCCTCAAAGATATTGGCATAGATTGGAATTTGACTGATACACCAAACCTTTTCACTGTTGATGCTGGCAAATCCAATGCGGGAACCGACAATGATTCTCTCGCGCTCTCCCTTTTGGATTTAGACCTAAGCCGCCCATTTAGCAATCCCAATTCTTGGATCCTTGATGTCAATTTACGTGCACTCATACGAGACGGAAAAGCTGAGATCCTTTCACGACCAAGCGTTTTGACACTGAACAATCGCCAGTCAACCATTCGTGTTGGACAAGACATTCCAATTGCAACAAGCACTGCCGGAATCAACAACGCAGACATGCTCTCTTTCAACTTTAAGTATTTGCCAACGGGCATTATGCTTAATGTTCGTCCACGTATTTCTGAAAATGGCGACGAAGTCAGCATGTTAATTGACACAATTGTTTCGTCAACTGTTCCAGGTGCTGATTTAGAAATCCGTGATTCGAGTGACAAGTTGCTCGCAACAGCCCCCACGATTTCAAGTAGACGTGTGCAAACATATGGACGAATTCCAAATGACACACCATTCATCATCGGCGGTCTTGTCAACAAAGAACACCACACTATTCACGACAAAGTTCCTCTTCTTGGTGACCTTCCTTTGATAGGTGGACTTTTTCAATCCGAAAGAACTACTTCAAGCAAAACTGAAGTAATCATTGTTCTCACACCGCATGTTCTTCCTGATAACGACAGCATTCTTAGTGCAATGCCTAAGGATGACCCAAGATTTGACAGTGCGGGGAATGATTTATTCAGAGATTCTTACCGCATTAAACAAGACGACGTATTTGACCTTACGTTCTTAGAGAAAAACGAACCATTACAACATTATCGCGCGCTTGCAGAAAATGCAATCAAGAATAATTACCAACTTAAATCAAACCCAGCTTTTGCACGATTTGCAGACAATCACTTTCCTGGAGAATCCATTCTTGTGACAAGAATGGTCTATGAAATAACAAAACGACTCGATCTTGATGAAGCAATCCCAGCATCACGCATTGCAATCTTTGGAACAGAACAAAATGGTGGCATGGGTGTTGAGTTTATTGAACGAGTCTTAGCCAATTCTTCTGGTAGCCGAGATGCAAACAAGTTCTTTTTAAAGAACCAAGGCACTGCAATCGCGATTTCCTTCGCAGACGGCCAAGCTGTTCCAGATGTGCAAACTGTTGTTTGCGAAGATCGATCTGCTTGGAAGAATTTAGTATGGACATTAAACCAAGACACTCCCGCTGGTAACGCTCGGCACACTATTGTGTTGCATGACGCGGAAGATTTAATCCGTCTAAGACGAGCAATTGCGCTCAAACATCTTGTTGAACTTAATAATGGTGCCAAGTCTCTCGCGCTTGATCAGTTTCATGTTGGGCAGTACATCATGGTCCCTGATATTGATCCAAAACAAGTGCACATCATTGATGAAGACGTGGCAAAGTATTTCTATCAAACAGAACATTATTACGGTGCAACAATCCAAGCAATCGAGCAAGGCTTAGATCAACTTGAAGAAGCGATTGATGATCCTGCGATTAAATCTTCACTTCACGAGTGACGCCACGCAGACCAAGTAGCAACTGATCCAATGAACAGCGCGATACCAATTGCTGCGTAGAGGGTTCCTAAAATTTCATCAGGCAAGCCACTCATTCGTAACAAGCGACCACCTGTAATCATGACTCCAACCAACATCCATTGCCATAATGAAAATACTCCGAAGACACAAGTGCCATCACCGCGGTTTTTGATTCGATTGATAGCACGCAAGGCAGATTTACGTAACATAAATACGCCTTTTGTGACCCCAATAAGTAAAACGCCAAGCAGTAATAAAAATACCCATTCTGTTCTTGATTGAAGCAACCACTTCAACCCAAAACCTAACAAGCCAAATCCGACAAGTGTCCACATCAATGCAGCAATCAATAACTGTGTTTTATGTGATGAAGCAGGTTTGAAATTAAGGTAATTCAAAAGTATACGAGGCCGTGTAGTAATTCTTTGGGTCACGAAGTGTCTTTTGAATTATATCTCGATTTCGAATTAGTTTTACTTTTGTAATGATGCGATCTTTATATTGCACAATGATAGGCCCATCGAGACTTACCAACTTATCATTCAAGTACACAGTCATCTTCTTAACATCAGTTTCGTGAATTGTGATTACTTGGCCATCAATTGATGCGACAATTTTTGTTCTTGCTTCTGGATCATCAACACCAAGCCAATAAAACTGTTTGTGCAATACATCATCCTGAATCCATGTCACCTTGTTCGGATAGGGGTTACGTGTGAATGTCGCCATCCAAGGCAAGGCGGCTGATTCCTGGCGGTCCATCCAATGCCCTTTTCCTTTATGAACAACGACTTGGTGTGCATATCCTGCTGGATTTTCTTGGTGTAGGACATCGAGTTTCTCTCCCCACGTTACCGCAATGGTATTTCGATCATATGCAGCATCTTCTTCACCAACATGTAATGCAAATCCGATATTTCGAAGACCTTCTGGTGACGTTTCGTTCGGGTGGCCGGCCATCATTCCTGCAGCTGCGAATCTGTCTGCAATACGTGGTGCAAGTTGATAAACACCGTCACCGCCTGCACTGTACCCAACGATATACACCTTGTTTGGATCAACGCCTTTCTGCTTGATCATGTGTTGAATGAGTTGATCAAACATTGGATCAATATGAGCTTGATGCCACATGTTCCAAGTATCTGTTGGAGCGCGAGGTACAACGTACACTCCTTCTTCGAGGGTATAGAGTTTTTTTTGATTTTCCCACTGTTTCGTATTTACTTCAGCAGGCGCGCCTCCTCCACCGTGCATGGAAATCCAAAGTGATTTTTCTCCAAAAGGTGCATCGCCAAAAGTTGTAGACCAAAAAGGCATTGCTTTTCCATCATGTTCAATTACATTGTCTTCTAACTCAACCTCGCGTTGTGCCCATAATTGAGAGGCATAAAATGCCGCAGCGCGATCTGTAAATCTTTCAGTATTCAGATCAAGCACGACCTCAGAGGTGATAAATTGTTCAATTACATCGTTCTTGCAGTGAAAAGAAAACGTTTCTCCTTTTGGAAGCATAAACGTCAAATGGTCATTTGCATCAGCACTTTCATCTTTCGTGCTTCCTTCAAGCATGAGCTCACCTTTGCTATTGGAAACAACGACATGTCTTGCTTGTCGTTCATCTTCTTTATTCAACGCCCGTATACGAATTGGAACCAAAACCGTTTCTTGTTCTTTGGTGTACCTATCAGTCACATCAACTGCACCATACGTTTCAACTTCGGGTAACCAAACAAGTGGGAAGTGTTTCTCCCCCTTTTTCCACGTCACAGCAAAGATAGCATGTTTAGGATGCCCCTTTGTTGCTCTTGCAGCAGAGTTATCAAACCAAGCAGAATCGACCTTGTCTGTATCTGCTTCTGTATAGTGCCACCCCTCGTCCCAAAATTCAATCCATGAATGATTACCGCTTTCGTTGTACCAAAGTGGTGTACCTGTAAAACGCGCAGGAACGCCTACACTTCTGCACGCATCAATCAAAAGAATGCTCAAGCCAGTACACGAAGCCATTCCTGCTTCAATACTTTCGTACGGAGACTGATCTGCTTTTGGACGTTCGGTGGAGTAATGCACATCCACCATGTCATATAGATTCTTGTTGAGTAATATCGTTGCTTCGGTTGGAGTTGTTGCCCCTGCGACAATCTGTGAAAACTTCTTGCGAAAATCTCCTCGCCAATTATCTCTGCGTTCATTTATGTTGGCATAGGGCAAAATGCAATCGAAAAACACTTCTTCAGAAATTTGTTCTTTCCATGGGGCTTGATTCCATGATTCGTAAGCAAGATCACAATTCTCTAATAAAAACTCGCCAGTAAGTGTTTTCAAATCTTCCTCGGGCATGTGGGTGATGAGCCATTCCATCCCTGCCTTTTGAGTATCAGGCACTTCTCGGATCGCCTCTTCAATTTCAAGGCGATTTTCTCCTGCAATATCAAATTGCTTTTGAAAATCAGATCCACCTAACATCAATGCTATCGCCATACATATATACATACTCCCACTATAGCCCCATTGACCCGGGGCTGAATGACCGATCTTGGACCGTACTAGGCACCCTTATTGGTGCTGTGAAGCGTACCGGTTACGATGTTGGGTACGGACCGAGTACAAAACATGTGGTTAGTTCGTCCAATGCCTTAGTCGAGTACAATTTCGCGATTCTTAGGAGATTTAACGGTATGGAATGTGGAATTATTGGATTACAAGGCGTAGGCAAAACAACGTTATTTACTGCGCTGACCGCTCATAGCGTCGCTGTGCAAATAGGAAGCATGAAACCGAACATGGGAATTGCTCCTATACCGGACCCTCGACTTGCAAAGATAACTGAGTTTATCGTGGCACAAAAAGTCATTCCTGCAACACTCCAAGTCGTTGACCTTCCGGGCGTGCCTTCTGGTGGGTCTAATCTCAATGCTGTTCTTGCGCATATTCGAAATGTTGATGCCCTTTGCCACGTCGTAAAATGCTTCGACGATGGAAATCCAGAGTCGGATATTGATTCAATGAATAGTGAACTCATCGTTGCTGATATGGTCGTTGTAGAAGGCGCAATCGATAAAGCAGAGCGAACTGCGAAACATGGTGATAAAGAATCGCAAAAACGGGTCGATGTGTTATCGCGTGTCAATGCACTCCTTGAAGAAGAAAAGCCTGCCCGTGAGGGCGAATGGGATGAAAGCGATCGAGCAATACTTAAAAGTTATGGCATCATGACTGCAAAGCCTATGTTGTACGTAGCAAATGTTTCTGAAGATGATGTCAGTGGTGATTCTAATGCTGCCAACTACGTTACATCATACGCACAAAAAAACGGGGGTGAAAGTGTTGTGGTCTGTGCAACTCTTGAATCAGAAATTTCGGAACTTGACAAAAATGACCAATCAGACATGCTTGAATCTATGGGTCTTGTTGAGCCAGCGGTCGGCCCACTTGCTCGCGCGCTCAATACTCTGCTGGGACTAAGCACGTTCTACACAGCGGGTGAAAAAGAAGTGCGCGCGTGGCCAATTCCAAAAGAAGCCCCTGCCCCGCAAGCAGCTGGTGTTATTCACAGTGACATCGAACGCGGTTTTATCCGCGCAGAGTGTTACCACGTCGATGACCTTTTCTCACTCTCTTCTGAAAAAGCAATCAAAGAGGCTGGAAAACTACGCAGCGAAGGCAAGAACTATACGATGCAAGATGGCGATGTCGTGAATTTCCTGTTTAATGTGTAAGTGATGCGGTTTATCATTCAACAAAGCGGTTCGGGAGCTCATGTCGAAAAAATACTTCGTGCGTTGCCAGAGTGGTTTGGGATCGAGAAATCAACTTTGCAATACATCAAAGACGCTGGCACAATGCCCTCAGTGCTTGCCAAAGATGGCGATGATGTTGTTGGATTTATCACCATCCGCAAACACTTTCCAGAAACTGCAGAAATGCACTGTTTAGGCGTCTTGCCAAAATACCATCGAACTGGAGTAGGTAGGCAATTAGTTGCCGCCCTTGAGACCCATCTTAAAAAAGAAGGTATAAAATTTTTACAAGTCAAAACGATTTCAGCAGATAGCTCAGACGAAGCATATGCCAAAACACGCAAATTTTATATCGGTGTGGGCTTCACGCCCCTCGAAGTCTTTCCAACGCTCTGGGATGAAACAAACCCATGCCTACTTTTGGTAAAGTCCCTTGTATGAGAAAAATGAAAGCCCAAACTAAATGGCGAATAGTTATCATTGTTGGAGTGCTCTTTGGACTCCTCAGCGTTATATTCCCAGTTGATCATACTAATCCTCCAGTTACTGGCGAGATTGAGGCGCCAGAAGAAGTCATGGCAATTCTGCGTCAATCTTGCTATGACTGCCACTCCAACGAAACAGTTTGGCCATGGTATTCCTACATTGCCCCTGCATCTTGGTTGATCTCTCGTGATGTACGCTTGGGAAGAGAAGAAATCAACTTTTCACAATGGTCGAGTTACAGCACCAAGAAACAAAACCACAAGCGTAAAGAGTGTGGCGAAGAAGTCGAAGAAGGCGAAATGCCGCTTTGGTTTTATGTTCCTCTCCACCTAGATTCTGAAATGATGTCAAAAGATGTTGAAACCATTCTTTCGTGGAGCAAAGGTGCCCTGCACAAAGAGTAGAAGTTACCCATCTACAACACGCTCACAAAGCGCCAATGTGGTCATGGTCCGCTAACCAAAAACTGCATAGAAAACCTATCAAATTCGCCCCCTTGCATTTGCATATCCCTTTTCGAGGAGTACCTTCACATCGGAAGCAGCGAAGAGTGAATAGTTCACTCTCGCAAGAGGACTTGAACCTCGGTGGTACATTCGTACCAAAGAATTATTGTACTTCTTCGCAGAAGCGGAGAAAAGGAGATCTGAAATGAAAACAACAAACGTTGTATTAGGTGCTGCATTTAGCCTTGTAATTGCTGGTGCTGCACAAGCAACTCCCTTCCAAGGAATCAGCATTGATTCACTAGGCAATACTGGGAATGGCGAAACTTACCGTATGTATGTAGACCTTGAAGCAGGTGCACGTCTTGACGCTGTATTTGGTAACTCAGTTGGTGGTTTGTCGATAGACACTAATGGCATGAGTTTCTATCAAAACGCTCTTGGTGGACCAACTTCAACAGCCATTAATAGCGCATTCTTCCCACTAGCTCCATCGCTAGAATGGGATTCATACGTTACGATTGGCGCGTTGTATGCAGATGGCACACCTTTTGGTAACAATGCATTACTTGACATTGGTATCAGCTGGGCATCATTTGAAGGTGGCGGCGAACTTGCAACTGATAATGGTTCATGGTTCGTAACTCCTGTTGATGCACAAGGTGAAGAGCAAGGTGGACGTGTCCTCATCGGGCAGTTCACCGTTATTGGTGGTACTGGCGATGGCTATACTGACCTTCTAGGTCAAATAAGTATTCAGGGTAAAGACGCTGATGGCGTAACATTCCAAGAACTCGGTGCTACATGGGTTCCTGCACCAGGTGCGATTGCACTTCTTGGTCTCGCAGGTGTCTGCGGCCGACGAAGACGAAAATAATAGTTTCCTGACCTCGGGACTCTATGAAACATAATTCAGGGATTTGCACAGCTGCGAGAGATCGCAGCTGTGTTTTTTGCATGTAATCGCAGATATTGTAGGAAGATACAAGATTTTACTTATCGCACTTTAATGGGCATAGAGCGTAATGAACAAGTCATGAGGTCCGATAAATTCATAAAAAAACGTAAATTCTCCCATATTTTTACTAAGTAGCACTTGATTCACCTGAAATAAGTGGTACCCTACTACTGGAAGCAGTGCTAGATCGAACGAGAAGGCACAGGAAAATTGAACCTGCGGCGTATTGAAGCGCCAAAGGATTTTATTGTTTATCCCAAGTAAAACTTGGGAGAAGGAGATTTTGATATGAGAGCAACAATTACGTTGGGCGCATTGGGTGCAATAGCACTCGCAGGTGCGGCTCAAGCAACTCCATTTCAAGGATTTAGTTTCGATAGTATGGGCAACATGGGCGATGGTGAAACCATACGCATGTATGTCGATCTCGATGCTGGAAGTAGAATTGATGCTGTATTCGGCAACTCGGTAGGCGACTTGTCTATCCAAGTTAACGGTGGCAGTTTCTTCCAACACGCTCTTGGTGGACCAACTTCAACAGCCATTAATAGCGCATTCTTCCCACTAGCTCCATCGCTAGAATGGGATTCATACGTTACGATTGGCGCGTTGTATGCAGATGGCACACCTTTTGGTAACAATGCACTTTTGGACATTGGTATCGACTGGACATCATTTAATAGTGGCGGCGAACTTGCAACTAATAATGGTTCATGGTTCGTAACTCCTGTCGATGCACAAGGTGCTGAACAAGGTGGACGTGTCCTCATCGGGCAATTCACCGTTATTGGTGGCGCTGGCGCTGGTGGCGAAGCATTCGGTGACCTTATTGGTCAAATCAGCCTCCAAGGCAAAGACTCAAATGGCGACACATGGCAAGAACTAGGCGTAACATGGGTACCTGCTCCAGGTGCTATGGCACTCCTCGGTCTCGCTGGTTTAGCTGGACGCCGTCGTCGACGTTAATCGTTAACGACAAACTCAGTGCCTCGGCACTGACGCATTTCGATGCAAAAACGCACCGCCGCAGTCAATTGACTGCGGCGGTGTTCTTTTATACGGACAGTTCCAAAAGCCATTCACAAATACTGCATCCAAAAGCGTACCGGGTACACTTTTTGATTGTTTTTCAGAAAGCGTTCAAACCAGTAAGTTCACGTCCAACAACGAGTTTGTGGACAGTTTCAGTGCCTTCGTAGGTCACCACAGTCTCAAGGTTCAGCATGTGACGGATAGTGCAATGGTCACTACTCACCCCAACAGCACCAAGCATATCCCTCGCATCTCGAGAAATATCAAGTGCCATGCGAACGTTGTTCCACTTCGCTATTGAAACTTGTGCATGGTGCAACGTGCCAGCATCTTTCATTCTGCCAAGATGCAACACGAGCAACTGCGCAGTCGTAATGTTTCTGCTCATTTCTGCAAGTCGCATTTGTATGGATTGTGTTGCAGCAAGCGGTTGTCCAAAAAGAATGCGTTTTTGTGTGTGCGTCAATACCTCTTCAAAGCACGCAATCGCCGCACCTATTGCCCCCCACGCAATGCCATACCGCGCGTTTGTTAAACACTTCAGTGGCCCTGCCAATCCCTGCATGTTCGGCAGCATCATTTCTTCTGAAACTCTCACGCCATCGAACGTCAAATTAGATGTCACTGAGGCGCGCAGCGAATATTTATTTTCAATATCACTGGTCATAAAACCGTTGGCGTTCTTCTCAACAAGAAAAGCACGGCACCCATCCTCAGTCATTGCCCAAACAACGGCAATGTCGGCGATAGAACCATTCGTAATCCACACCTTTTTCCCTGTAATAACCCAGTCGGTGCCCTCTTTGACTGCTTTCGTCTGCATATTGGCAAGGTCAGAACCGCCCTGCTCTTCAGTCAACGCAAAACAACCAATTGCGTCACCGCTGGCAAGTTTTGGCAACCACGTTTTTCTT
>JABHZL010000111.1 GCA_018656645.1 Phycisphaerae bacterium | reverse complement strand
TCCTTCAGTGACATCACAAATGGTGATCCACTCGCAATGTACTGGCTATCGCCACGAGGTGTCACCTGGCAAGATGTCAACCTTGATGGGTATGTTGATTTATACGTAACAAACTCAGGCGGCGACCAACGTAAGAAACGCTTAATGATTAATCAGGGGGACAACACGTTTGTTCTCGACGAAAGCGCAGGTCTTTTAGGAACTTGGCTTGAAGGTCGGGGTGCAGCTTGGACTGATTTCAATAACGATGGTCTTGCCGATGTGTATGTTGTCGCTGGCGCAGAAGACCACTCGGAAGAAGTATACCGAAGAAACTCTCTCTACAAAAATAATGGAGACGGAACATGGTCGAATGTCGCGAACTCTGCAGGTGTTGCAGATGTTGGGCACGGTCGCGGTTGTGCTTGGGGAGATATTAATAATGACGGGTTCATGGACCTCATCGTTGGCAACCAAGTAGGATCCGATCACCCAGGAAATAATAAATTATATGTAAACAACGGCGATGAAACCTTTACTGATATCTCAGAATCATCTGGTATCTCCTTCAACGAGCGAACCAGATGTGTGTCGATGGCTGATTATGACAACGATGGGTTTCTTGATTTATACACAGTCACGTTCGGATCATCTGCACCCGCAAATCAACTGTTTCACAATAACCACGACCTTACATTTACAAATACGGCCGCAGGCACCCCAATAACAGCACCCAATAATGGGAATTCCGCATCGTGGTCAGATTTTGACAACGATGGATGGATTGACATATATACAGTAGGCGGTTCCCCTACCGCACCTGGTGTTGGTCATAACAGACTACTACGTAATACGAATCACAACGGAAACCATTGGATTGAGTTTGAACTTTGTGGCACAACCACAAATCGTTCAGCAATAGGAACCCGAGTAGTCATCAAATATCACAACGAGCTTGATGAAGTAGTGGTTCAGATGAGAGAAGTACAAAGTGGATCTGGATACAACTCACAACATATGTTTCGAACTCACTTTGGTCTCGGCCAAAGCACCACCATTAATGAAGTCACCATTACTTGGCCATCGGGGATCGTACAAACAACCACAAACTTTGCAGTCGATCAGATTTTGCGGATTGTAGAGAGTGATGTTTTTGCAATCGATTGCAACAGAAATTGCGTTGATGATTATTACGATATCATCGATGGAACAAGCACAGATTTTGACGAAAATGGAATTCCCGATGAATGCGACTGCAACCCTCATGTTGATTGCAATGAAAATTGCATTGATGATGAACTTGACATTTTAAACGGGACCAGTGCAGACGAAGATGAGAACGGAATACCTGATGAATGTGATTGCAATCCGGTCTATGATTGCAACGAAAACTGTATCGAGGATGCAATCGATATAGAGAATGGCACAAGCTTAGATAATGATGACAATGGTATTCCTGATGAATGCGATTGTCCTGTTGTCTATGATTGCAACAACAATTGTATTGAAGATTCCGTCGATATCAACACTGGTTATAGTTATGACCTCGATGGCAACGGCATACCTGACGAATGTGAATGCGCTGCTGACTTCAATGGAAATGGTGATGTCGACATTGAAGACTTAATGATTCTCCTTGAGCACTGGTATGAAACGGGTTCCATCGCTGATCTTACTGGTGATGATTTCGTTGACATCGAAGATCTTCTTGTGTACATCGCAAGTTTCGGACCTTGCGAATAAAGCAACCTTCTCTACTACTTCTAACTGCCTGTAAACACAGTGTTTACAGACAGTTTTTACATCTTCCTCGATTTTTCTCACCAGAAAAAAAGACGCTAATCCGATTATTGAAGATTGTGTCATTTCAAAAAACACCGCAACAAACCCTGCTTGGGATGGTGGCGGTCTATGCAGTGATGGGTGAATAATATGGGAGGCGCACGACCAATTATAAAAACAACATTATTCTGTGGAAATATTGAAGAACACACCTATGGTCTTTACACCGATGGTGGAGGAAACGAGTTCAACGAAACCTGTTGCCAAAGTGACATTGATGGAAATAGTTATGTCGGTGTTAATGACATTTTGAATCTCGTCAGCTTTTGGGATACTGACAATGTAAATGTAGATATCAACAACGATGGCATCGTCGGCACTGATGATCTTTTACAATTGATTGCTGACTGGGAGACTTGTACTTAGACCGGCTGTTTTTGTCTAGCAAGTTGTTTCCGTTTCGTTTCACTCAATTCTTTTTTGCGTAAACGAATGTCATCTGGCGTAATCTCTACGAGTTCATCATCTTGAATGTATTCAAGAGCAGATTCGAGTGTGATTTCCTTTGAGGCTTTCAGTACAACTGTTGCTTCCTTGTTCGATTCTCGAACATTGGAAAAAGCTTTGCCTTTTGTGATATTCACATCAAGATCGTTATCGCGCGCATTTTCACCAACAATTTGCCCAGCATAAATCACATCTTGTGGTTCCACGAACAAAGTACCTCGCTGCGAAATATTTAACATCGAGTACGTCGTTGCTTGACCAGCAGCTGTTGCTATCAATACGCCATTTGCTCTTCGATACATTGTTGTTCGAACAGGTGCATACTTTTGAAAACAGTGATACATCACCGCTTCCCCGCCAGTTGCTGTCAACATGTGACTCCGCAAACCAATCAATCCACGCGCAGGAATCTCGCACTCAATATGCATTCGATCTGCTCGCTGTTCAATTGTTTGCACTTCTCCTCCACGCAACCCAAGCAACTCCATTGCTGCACCAACGTGTGGCTCATCGACATTCACAGTGAGTAATTCGATCGGTTCGCACTTTACACCGTCAATTGTCTTCTCAATTACTTGGGGGCGACCAACCGTTAATTCATACCCCTCTCTTCTCATGTTTTCAAGCAAGATTCCAAGGTGTAGAAGACCGCGACCTGAAACTTTAAACTCCTCAGCGCTATCCCCCGCTTCTACCCTTAGCGCCAAATTACTTCGAAGTTCTCTCTGCAAACGATCTGAAATTTGGCGAGAAGTCACAAATTTTCCTGAAGTTCCTGCATTAGGAGAATCATTGACTCGGAATAACATGTGCAAAGTTGGTTCATCAACTGCAATTCTCGCAATTGGATTTGGTTGTTCTGGGCAAGCAATCGTATCGCCAATTTCAAAATCACCAATGCCTTCAACTGCACAAATATCACCAACAGATACAAGTTCCGCAGGCACTTTACCAAGATCTTTAAATCGATACACCTTTTGCGCGCGTGCTTGTCGATGTTCATGCTCATGGCAAATCGTCACGGCTTGCCCTGCGGAAAGCGCTCCTGCCATGACTCTGCCGATTGCAATCCGTCCTGCATAGGGTGAATATTCTGCACTTGCAATCAACATTTGCAAGGGGACATCTGCATAACCTACTGGTGAAGGCAAGTGCAGCATGATTGCATCAAGCAAAGGCTGCATATTGCCTTCGTGCACACCAGTTTCTGTATTCGTCCACCCATCTCTACCTGAAGCATAAATAATGTAAAAATCTAATCGTTCATCACTTGCACCAAGAGCCACAAGCAGGTCAAACACTTCATCCACTACTTCCTCAGATCGAGCATTTGGACGGTCACACTTATTGATCACAACAATAATTGGATGATCAAGTTCAAGCGCTTTGCCAAGTACAAACCGAGTTTGTGGCATAGGTCCTTCAAACGCATCTACCAACAACAGAACACCGTCAGCCATTTTCAGCACCCGTTCTACTTCACCACCAAAATCTGCGTGACCTGGGGTGTCGATGATATTTATTCGACAAGTTTTGTCAGCAAAATCTCCAGCGTGCGGGCGATATGTTACAGCGCAGTTTTTCGATGTGATCGTAATACCGCGTTCTTTTTCTAAAGGATCAGAGTCAAGGATGCAGTCCGATTCATCTCTGTTTAACTCCATTGCACCACAAAAAGCGAGCATAGAATCGACCAAGGTTGTTTTTCCATGATCAACATGCGCGATTATTGCAACATTTCTTAAATTTGGATCAGCGGTATGGAGCATAGTCGTGTGTCCTGCAAAAAGTCTGGCGAATCTTGTATTCTACCCGAACAAGGCCTAGCGGGTACTATTCCAAACATGGCAAATCGCACCGGACAATTACAGACTCAAATGCAGGAGTGGCTCCAACTTCATGCGTGTAGACAGTCTTCTGCAATGCAAAAACTTTGCAACGAGACGCTCGAACTCGAAGATGGAGAGATGCTCACTTCACCTGAGCAACTTCAATTCCTTGCGTTTCTTGCTACCTCTATCAGTGCTAAAAACGCCATTGAAGTTGGAGTTTATACCGGCGCGAGCGCACTTGCGATAGCTGAAATTCTGCCTGAGGGAGGAACGGTCGTTGCATGTGATCTAACTGATCAATATGCAACGTACGCATTACCTGCATGGAAATATGGCAACGTTGAAGACAAAGTTCAACTTTCTATTGGCCCTGCAATTGAAACGCTGCAAATGCTGATCGATGAAGGCAAAGAAAACGCATTTGATTTTATGTACATCGACGCTGACAAAACAAACAGTAAAAATTATTATGAGCTCGGGCTTCAACTCATTCGTGAGGGAGGCATCATCGCCATCGATAATATGTTCTATGGTGGACAAGTTGCAGACACTTCAATTAATGACCCAAACACAGTCGCAACGCGGGAACTTGCTGCATTTTTACTCACTGATAAGCGGGTGGACTATTCACTCATACCAATCGGTGATGGCCTTGCAGTCACAAGGATTCGTTTTTGACACCTCTCGATAAGCAATCGATCTTGGCACGCCCTACTGACCTAGCCTGTTGGCTTACAGAGTGGCTTGCATGAATCAACACTAGAATTGAACTGAGACCTCGACTTCTGGCTTCAATGGTCTACAATCCACAAATGCGAATTATTGCACTTATTGCCATGACCATTCTTCTAGCAAGTTGCGACACGATCGAACGTGCTGATAAAAAAGTAATACCAAAACGCGTGCGGCCCACGTTCAATGGAGAAGTTCCTAACATGCTCCGCGGAACTGTGAAACAGCACGTTGCACTCCTTGGGTACACGAAAGAATACCGGGATGAGTACAAACCTATTATTGCCGCGGGATATGGCCTTGTTGTAAATCTTGACGGCACAGGATCACAAGATGTTCCTCCACAAGTTCGCGCGCACATGATTGCTGATCTTGCGAAACGAGGTGTTGGAGAAACGACCAGAGGATGGGGGGGGCTAACCCCCGAGGCACTTCTCGATTCCAATGACACCGCAGTTGTCATTGTTGAAGGCATCGTCCCACAAGTTGCTACTGGAAGAAAGCCTGCTCCAAGTGGTGTCCGTAAAGATCACCCCGATCTTCGCGGCACACTCTTTGACGTACAAATATTCGTTGAACCAAGTAGTGGAACAACAAGTTTAGAAGGCGGGACGCTGCTTCCAACTATTCTTCGTATTGGAGATTTGCGAACTGGTAAAACACAAGCAAAAGATATCGCCATTGCACAAGGACCAATTTTTATCAATCCTTTTGCAGACCCTGAAGCAGTAGGCAGTGATTCAGTTCATCGTACTTCTGGAAGGATTCTTGAAGGTGGTGAGGTTACAAAAACTATTTCAATGCAACTCGTGTTGTTTTCACAAAGCCACAACAGAGCTATAGAAATACAAACAGCGATTAACCGGCGTTTTCCTGAGGAACCAGGACAAGGGACAACAACAGCCCGTGCAAAAAATGATGAACTAGTTGACATTACTGTCCCGCCATCTTGGAGTGATCATGTCGATGATTTTATGAATCTCATGCTTCATATCAATCTCCGTACAAAGAATGCTGAAAAAAACGCCCTTGATATCAAGAGACTTTTACTTGCAGACCCAAGTCCGAAAAATGCCGACGCCGCTTCTTGGAGATGGCAAGCCATTGGAGATCGTTCTTTACCAGTGATTCGAGAACTGTATGATTACTCAGAAGACTTGCCAAGACTTGCCGCTTTACGTACAGGAGGTCGTCTTGGTGATCCAATCGTAATAGGCTCCCTTCTTGATGTTGCAATAAAAGGCATCGGGTTCAGCGGGAGGCTTGAAGCAATAGACTTGCTCAAAGAGATGCCCACTGATCCTCGCATCGAATTTGGGCTTCGGCCGTTATTAAATGATGAAACATTGGAAATTCGTCTGCGAGTTGCAGAAGCATTAATCCACCGAGGTGATCGAATCATGAAAGGTGGTGTCGTTGACAAAAAGTTCGAACTCTTTGTAGCCGAAAGTGACTATCCGCTTATTTATTGCACGCAGGCTGGCCTACCAAGAATTATCCTCCTTGGTGATCTCAAAATACAAAAACCAATCATGTTTGATACGTGGTCCCATCGCTTAATCATCAAAGAAGCGGAAGAAGAAATTGACAAACTCGATATTCGATTCCAAGCGAAAGATAATCGGGGCGTCATGGAAGAACAAACATCCACAACCCTACCCTCATTTATTATCTTTTTAGGACACAAGCCAATCCCTGAATCTCCTTCAAGGGGGCTAAACCTCTCCTATTCACGCACTGTTGGAGTGATCCACTCACTTTGGCGGGAACAATATCTTCTTGCCGCAGACGACAGCAAGGTCGATTTCAAAGCTCATCAGGATCGTTTACTTGCTGCAATCAATCAACTTACATCAAGTACAGCAATCAAGCCTAGGAAAAACTTCGACGATATGCCTGAAGAAGAGGACCGCTCACGATTTCTTGATATCACACAACCTCCAGTCGTTGAAGATGATGCAAAATAGCCCAAAAAAGGGCATTTTAGGCTTGGTAATCCTCCTTTCTACGCTATGATGATGCTTGCACCAACGAGGTGATTCAGGAACTGTTTAAAAAACTCTATTTTCTGAATCATAGGGAGCGTTTACCCTAAAATCCAAGGTGTACAGAGGGGCGACTTCAGGACGAAGTCGAGTCCGAGACAGGAGGTCTTTCAAAATGCGACTATCAAAAATAACAATCGCTGGATTCAAATCCTTCGCCGACACGACGGAGTTTCTTTTCGATGCCCCCATCGTAGGAATCGTTGGACCAAACGGTTGTGGTAAATCAAATGTAGTTGACGCACTTCGCTGGGTCCTTGGCGAACGGTCAGCAAAAAGTTTGCGCGGGGAAGCAATGCTTGATGTAATCTTTGCTGGCTCAGCCGTTCGAAAACCACTAGGTGCAGCAGCAGTTACCCTTACGTTTGATAACCCTCTCACAAATAAAAATGCAAAAGATCCAGCCGGCCGCAGGTTCCTCTCTGTTGACACCGATGAGGTTGGTGTCACTCGCCGTCTTTACAGAGATGGACGCAGTGAATATTTAATCAATGGATCAAAAGTTCGCCTCAAAGATATTCGCGAGTTATTCCTAGACACTGGCATTGGCACAAATGCGTACTCTATTATTGAACAGGGAAGAGTCGCAGCAATATTACACGCAAACCCTGTTGAACGTCGTGGCATTCTCGAAGAAGCAGCAGGCATTTCCAGATTCAAAACACGGCGAAAAGAAGCTGAACGCAAACTTGAACGAACAGAAGTGAACCTTGTTCGAATTCGAGAACAACTTGCAAACACAGAACGTCGGCTTCGCATTGTTCGCGGGCAAGCAGAAAAGGCAAGAAAATTCACTGGTCTTGATGCACGTTGGAAAGAATTAAAAACAGCAATTGCACTCGATCAATTTCATGAGTTACATTCGCAAGTTATGGGATTAACAAGTCAACTTTCATCTATTGAAAAAGAACGAACTGAACTCAGCAAAACCCTCATTGATCTTGAAGACGTAAAACGCAGCAGAGAAGTTGCCAAAGAAGAGCTCCAAAAAGAATACCAGACACTTTTACATCAACAGACTGAAGATGAAGCAGCCCTTAGGCACGCAAATCAACGAAAAGAAATGCTTACTCGATCAATTGGTGAGACTCGAGAGCAAGTTGAAGATGAACGAAAGCAACTTCATGAACTTAAAGCACGCCTTGCATCAACCTCCGCTCAACGCGAAGATGTAAAAGAAGAAATAGCTGCATCGGCCGAGCGATTAGCAGAGGCTGACAGAGCAGTTGAATCCATCACAATTCGCCACGCGCAGTGTCAGCAAAAAGGCGTTTCACTACAAGATCGCCTCAGTGCTGTACAAGAAGAAATCGAAACTGCCACTTCTGACGAATCACAATATAGATCAAGATTTGAATCTGCAAAAGAACGCCTTTCAAGTTTGTCGCAACAACATGAAAGAGTTGCAACGAATCAATCGCAATTGCGAGAAGAAGTTTCCGATCTAAACCAACGTCTTAAAACAACATCAGACGAGATTCACCAAGCACAATCCACTGTTGAAAAACACGAAGAGGTATTACGCTCACATGACAATGCTGCGGCGTCACTCGGTGAACAGGCTGAAGAACTTACATCTGATCTAGAGGTTATGCGACACCAACGCGCCGCATCAGGATCTCGACTCCATCTGCTTGAGGAAATGCAAGAGGCTCGAGAAGGGCTGACTGATGCTGTCAAACACGTGCTCGACAATCAAGAACAATTCGTAGGACTACAAGGCCTTATCGGTGATGCAATTGATACCAACCACGCTGATGCAAGCCTTGTCGAATCTGCACTGGGCACAAACATCCAACTTTTGCTCGTTGATAACAGCGCGGCAATCCAAAACATACAAACGACATTGGAATCTGTCGTAGGTAGAGTAGGTCTCATTGCTGCAGACACGATTGCAAAAGAACGCCTCTCTTCCTTTGACCATCCTTCAATCACCCCACTTCTTACGATTATTAAAGTCAAAGAAAATGCAAAGAATGCTGTAGAAAGTTTACTTGGAACAACTGCTGTTGTTCCTAACCTGCAAACAGCTTGGGATATGAAAGCAACGATGCCTGGTTGGCGATTTGTTACAAAAAAAGGCGAATTACTTGAAGCTGATGGTCGTGTGTATATAGGCCAATCTTCAAGCTCAAGCCAAACAGGCTGGCTCACAAGACGAATTGAACTTGGCGCACTCGGTGTGGAGGTCTCTGCACTAGATCAGCAAATCGACCAGCGTCAAACACAACTCAGTGATTTATTACACGAGAGTGAACAAGCAAAATCACAACAACGTGACTCAGCGCAGCGAGTTCGAGATGCAAGAAACGCAGTGGTAGAATCGGAATACCAACAGCAGCGTCTTGAAGATGACTTACAGCGGACAAGTAGGCATAACATGGTTCTTCAAGACGAATTTGAAGAAGTTGAAACCAGCATCAGGCAAGCAAAAATTGACCTTCGTGTCGCTGAAGAACAAGCAACGCAATGCTCGCAAAACGTTACAACGCTTGGTTCACAACGAACCGAAATTCGAGAAGAACTTGAAGAATCACAAGAACAGTCACGCCTAAGCACTGAAAAACTGACCTCTGCCCGAGTAGAACTTGGACAAATTGGTGAAAAGCATGAAGCAAATCGCCGAGAATTGCGTCACATGGATGCAGCAATCGAAGAAGCAGCTCGCCAACGAGAGTTATTCCAAGGGCAAGTGACTAGACGCCTTGGTCAAATTGAACAATTTGAAGGTGCGCAACAAGATGCATTTGATGAAATTCATTCGCGATCAAATAAAATAGAAGCACTCCAAACAGAACTTGCTTCATTTCATGAAAAAACTGAATCGATCAACACTTTGCTTGAAGAAGCCGCAAGCTCTTTGCATCAAGCACGAGAAAAAGCGACGCACCTTGAACGCAATCTAAATGCAATTGAACTCAGCCGACGAGAAGCTGAAATTAGAAGAGAAAACCTTGAAGACCGATCCCTTGAAGATCTAGAGATCGATGTCCGCACTGCCTACACAATATGGGCTGAAACAAATGAGGAAGCATCTCGTCCCACGGAAGATCGTGAGGCAATGGACATTGAATCTGAAGAACTTCGAGTCGAAATCAAAAAACTCGGTAACGTAAATCTTGACGCAATTGAAGAAGAACTCACACTTGCAGATCGCAATGTTGACCTCGCGAATCAAGTTGTTGACATTGATGCTGCAAAAGAAACGCTTGTCTCACTAATCACTGAACTTGAAGATCTAAGTAAGACTCGGTTTGAAGAAGTATTCAATGATATTCGCGAACACTTTGCTGGAAAAAGCGGCACCTTCAGACAACTTTTTGGCGGTGGCAATGCAGACATTATGTTGCTACCCGATGATGAAGGAAATATCGACATCCTTGAAGCAGGGATCGAAATCAAAGCAAAACCACCTGGCAAACAACCTCGCGTCATCAGCCAACTCTCTGGTGGCGAACAGGCAATGACTGCTGTAGCGCTATTGCTCAGTATTTTCCGTGCGAAGCCTTCGCCGTTCTGCATTCTTGACGAAGTTGACGCAGCACTAGATGAAGCCAATACCCATCGCTTCAGCCACTCACTACATAGTTTCCTTGAAAAGAGTCACTTCATAGTTATTACGCACCATAAGCGAACGATGATGGAATGTGACAAACTCTATGGCGTAACAATGCAAGAGAGAGGTGTTTCTAAACGCGTCTCGGTGACAGTTGATGAGGTTGGAGACAACGGCACAATTGCCGCTTCGGCGCATCAACGTGAAGAAGCCATGCCCATTGTTGAAACAACAGTAACGATGCAAGAAACTATCAGTTCGGAATAATTTGCGCAATCAATCTCCAAACCTCCGCTAACTGTTGCGACGGCGCCCCATCAAGTGGGAATGGGTTTGGTGTATTAAATACATGATTACCCCCATGAATCGACGTGAAGGTAGCATTTCTTGCAACTTTTGCGATTTCTTCTCCTGCTGAAACAAGAACCGTCTCATCGTCCTCTCCATGAATAACGGTAATGGGAGTCTCAACGGTGGCAAGTAATGTGAGAAGATCATGCCCCTCTGGATCAACGACTTGTTCTTCAAGAAAACATCTTCCAATACGCAACATTTGGTCAGTCCTAGAGGATGGGCTTTCAATGAACCCTTGTTCAAGCATTGTCTTCTGCATTTTTTCAGAGAGCGGATTACATGTCGCAGGTGCTGAGAGAGGAATGAGGTGATCAACTGTAATTGCACCTCTTCCTGCGGCCAATAGAATTGCAACGCCACCTCTGGAATGACCCAATAGAATTGTTGGGAGTTCAAGCGTTGTGCAATGTGCCATAACCGCCTGAAGGTCATCCACCTGCGTATTCCATGTCGCTACTTCAAAGAGGTCGGGACGCTCAAAAGGTCCATCCCCTGCAAGCATTCCTGAGTGGGAAAAATTAAATCTATGGGTGATTGCCCCTGCTTCCGCTGCCTTGTTTGCTAGCCAAGGGAAAAGCCCATAATCCTTGTACCCTTTAAATCCATGGGCAATGATGAGATTACATGATGATTCACCATCAACCTCATGCGTCGTACCGTGTATAACTTCTCCCCCACTTCCTTCGATTTTCCAATCAGTTTGTTTCATACTGGGCATCATAATTGACCAAGCCCCATCAATGCATGCATGCAAAAGAGTGGGACTAGGGAATTACGATAGAAACGCCAACTTTAAGGCGATCAGGATTTGAAATGCGGGTTTTGTTGGCTTCCCAAATTTCCATCCATTTGTGTGGTGATCCAAGATAATCAGAAGCAATGTCGCTCAATGTTTCGCCATCAAGAATCACATGTGTCGTTGCATTTGCAGGAATGGCAGGTTTTGAAATTACAGGCTTCTCAGTCTGGGTTGAAACATCAGGAATACGAAGCGTTCTACCCAATTGCATCGTTCGAGGGTCTTCAATATTATTCAAAGCTGCAATCTTTGAGGCGTGCCTAGAAGAACCAAGCAGTTTGTGTGCAATGCCGCCAAGGGTGTCACCTGAAACCACAGTGTAGAAAACTTGCTCTTTCTTGGTTGGTTTTTCGGGTGCAGCGTCCTCAACAAGTTGAGGAGCAGCTACTTTTACCACTTCAGTAACCTCTTGTTCGTCAACTAGCTGTTCAACTACAACTAGCTCCTCTGCGAATTCGACAATGGGGGGTGCAATTCCAAGTGCGGCAGCAGCTGCATCGAGATCACGACTATACATCCGAACTTCAGCCACTTCGGAGCGAGGGGGAAGATCACCAACAGCAACTTGCTGGTTGGATACCGGCACCATGCCATAATAAAGAACTAGGCCTGCGAGTAAGAGAACACAAATTGACAAAATTGCTTTAGATGTACCGGACATAAAATAGCCCTCCTTGGCTTATATCTATGAATCGGCGTCTAAGGCTACATTACTTGAAATCAGCCTCTAGGGAAGAACTATACCGTAGGTTCAACTGGCTTACTGCTAGGTGAATGCGCCTTGTATACCAACGGTGCAGCCACAGCAACAGAACTATACGTACCAACAAGAATACCAACCAATAAGCAGAAGGCAAATGGGCGAATGCCGCTGCCACCAGCGATGTAGATGATCGCAACAGCGATCAAGGTGGTAACTGAAGTGAGAACCGTACGACTAACCGTTTGATTGATCGAGTTGTTTACAATTTCCATTGTTGGCAATGGACGTTTGCCGCGATTTTCACGAACTCGGTCAAGGATAACAATCGTATCGTTCAAAGAATAGCCAATCACTGTCAAGAGCGCGGCAATTACACCAAGATCAATTTGGAATGCCTCGATCTTCAACGTCTGACTGAAGAATGTTTCATTTGCAATGAAACCTGCAATTGCCAGTGCACCCAACGTAATTATCACGTCGTGCATCAAAGCAACGATTGCTGCGAGTGAATAACGAAACGAGCCAAATCTAAACCAAATATAGGCGAGAATACCTAGCAAAGAAAGAACTACCGCAACAATTGCGTTCGCTTTCATTGTTCTCGCAATTTGTGAGGAAAAACTACTGACTTGATCTAAACTTTGTGGTTGGCTCAAAGCTGTTTCAACAAGTTGCCATTCTGTTGCAGCAACGCGTTCATCAACAAGTTCTGGATCGTTACGAAGATAATTAATATCTGGGTCGTACACTGCAACTGAGATCGACGCAAATCCATCACCATCTCCACGCTTCACACCAAATACTTTCACTTCTCTACCAGCTGCATCACGAGCGTATTCTGGTTGTTGACGCATTCGATCAATTCTGTTTGCGATATCTTCAAGCGTAACGGCTGGCGTGATGTTCTCTACAAGGACAACAACACCACCACGAAAGTTCGAGATGTCGCCTCTTATGCCATTACCAATTACATCACCGACTGTCGTATCATCTCTTGCAATTTGGAAAGTGTATTTTTGAAAATCTCTTGTTCCAACACCTGCAAATGTAAGTGCTGGAGGCACATCGAGGTCTGCACCAAATGCTTCTGTAATCGCTTCAACAACAGTTGCTGTCACAACAGTTTCATCTTCAATTGTTGGCGGGTTGGCAATTTTTATTTGGAAACCATCCGAAACGACTTGCCCTGCATCATTTACTTTCGCATCGCCAACTGTAAGCACTGTGGCACCAGCAAGTTCTGAAAGAATTTTATGCTTCATCGTCTCCCCAGAAACCGCTTCGCCAATTGCGTGTACACGAGCTTCAACCGAGCCTTCCCCAGTATGCGGAAGCAACAATCGCCCATCTTCAATTGGTTTGGTTCGCATGGTAATTGAAACACCACCACGGAACTCCGTATCAAGGATTTGCACTCCTCGGTGCATGACTGCCCAAATCGAAACGATAATTCCAATTGAACTGATCACCCAAAAGATTTTCCGCATGTTGACCCAATTCAAATTTGGATGCAACACACGGGCGACTGCTGGGAATACTGTGGGAAGCATTGGAAGTGTTCGGCGGCCAAGTACATTTGCGTAGATCGTGAAGATCACACGTGTCATAAAGAGTGAGGTGAATAGAGTTGCAACAATACCGATTGAAAGTGTAACAGCGAAGCCTTTGACTTCGGTCGTTGCTGTTTTATACAAGACAAAACAAACAATGAGGTTTGTTAAGTTTGCGTCGATAATCGTACTAAATACTTTGTTGTACCCTTCACGGATTGCTTCGCGAAGATCGCGGGCTCCAGCATCAAGCTCTTCTCGGATGCGTTCGTAAATCAAAACATTCGCATCCACTGCCATACCCATTGTAAGAACGACGCCTGCCAAACCTGGCAATGTAAACGTGCCATCAATGAGAGCCATCACACCAAAGATAAGCAAACCATTAGCAAGTAGTGCAAAGTCTGCAACTAAACCTGCTATGAGATAGTAAAACAACATGAACGCCATTACTGCGATCACTGAGTATCCAAATGCGGAAAGTCCACGTCCTAGGTTGTCTTGACCAATTGTCGGGCCAATAATGTTGACTGCAATTGGGTCTGCACTCAAACGTGCTTCAAGGGAACCCGCAGCAAGTACGCGAAGCAAATAATCAATCTCCGCTTGTGAGAAACTACCAGTAATTTGTCCCTGACCATTGATCTGCGTGCTGATATTGGCGACCGTATAGACTTGGTCGTCCAATACAATTGCCATTGGATCGTTGATATGAGAGCCAGTGAGCCGCCCCATTGTTGTGGCACCAGAAGCATCTAACCTGAATGCAACTGCAGGGCGTCCGAACTGATCAGCTGAAGAATATGCAGAAGTGACAGACCACTTTTTACCACCTCGGTGGGTCATCGCTCTTGGGTCATCATCGTAGAGAAGAAGATAAAAGTCGCCATCGTATTCTGCTGCTTCGAGTGAACGGGTTGATGCAAAATAGGTTTGCACATCAGCACGTAGCGCTGCTCTTGCATCAGGCGTGTCAGCCCATGCATTCACTTCATTGATCTGGAACCAACTTGCAACTGACGAATCCGTGTTGTCAGGACCTACCTTCGCTAATTGCGCTCTCAGATCAGGAACATCCACACCTTCTGCTTTGCCAGAAGATACTGCGATGCGGAACTCCAAGACACCGGCACCACGAAGCATACGAATAAGATCTTCAGGATCATCAAAGCCAGTTCGTTTCGTTTGGTACTCATCAAAACTACCTACAAGTTCAGAGAGTTGTTCAGAAAGGTGAGGATAGACAGAACCGAGTTCTGCCAAAGCAGCATCACGAGGTGGAGTTCCTCGAAGAACTTCATCTGTTTGCTCATCTCGGACTACATACCCGTTGTTGTCACGTAGAGGTTCGCCTTCTCTTGAGAGTTGAAGCAAACGCATCACTTCATTTTTATCGAGGCTCATCGCAAGTAGTTGCTCGCGGAGATCCTCTAGATCAATTTCAAGGTCAGCGACTCGCTGTTCGAAAAATCCATTACTCGGATCAGATTTTAGATTCAAAAGTGCTTCTTGAAGTTGCGTCCAGGCTGTTTGTAAATCTTGGACTAATTGACCTTTCGCTGCATCCCCACCAAACGAATCGACTGCAGAGCCATCCTCTAATGCTTGGTCTAGTGAAGCGGGTCGAATTTGCGCTTTATCAAGCAGAACATCGAGTTTTGCACGATATTTATCTGCTAATTCTTTCACTTCAGCATTTGGCAAGGGCATCACAACTTCGATGCGATCAGTACCAAGTGGGGTCATTTGAATGTCAAGAACGCCGTCAGGATTCACACGTTCTTTCAGCACCTCGATTGTTTGCGAGAGTACACCTTGACGATCAACTGTATCGTCATCCATACGTACCGAGTAGACCAGACTCACGCCACCACTCAGGTCACGGCCAAGTCGAATTTTCTTCTCAGGGGGTGTAACTGCAAAAGCACAGCCGATGAGAATGAGTGCGATCAGGATGATCTTCCAAATAAGATTCTGCATTTCTTAAAACGTCCGTAGAAAGGGAAAGGGGAAAAATAAAAACAAAGTTAATCAGTACTATCGTTCGTTACTTGCTCAATGCTGTCGCGAACAACTGTAATTCTCGTGTTTGATGATTCATCAACTTTAAGAACTACTCTGTCTGGTTTAATTTCAACAATGGAACCGAAGACACCGCCACGGGTGACGACTTGATCGTGTTTCTTTAATGAATCCAACATCGATGCGCGTTTCTTTTTTTGTTTGCGCCCGCCGAATGCACTGAAAACAATCATGCCAAAGACAAAGAGCATGAGAATAAGAAAAAAGTTTCCGCCAAATGGATCTTGGGCAGCAGCATTTTCTGATTGGTCAGGTGCTCCATCAACGATTGCAACAGCATCACTCGCTTGTCCAGGAGCAGCTGGTCCAGATGGATTTCCTGCACCTGCGGGTTGACCCTGCACGGTCACGATTGCTTGAATCGCTTCGATATTATGTGTTAAAAAATTCATACTGGCTCCTGTGCAGTGTGTGTTTGGGTCAATTTCTGACCTTCTTGAAGTACTGGCCAGCGTTGAATTAGCAAAGACCACGAATCATCGCGTATTGCGGCCCGTATGTCCACCATCAACGACTGAAAGTGATGAATGTTATGCATGCTTACAAGGATCCCAGAGAGCATTTCCTTAGAGGCGTAGAGATGCCTGAGGTACGCTCTACTGAAGCCCGAAGCACAAGTTGTACACGTACACCCTTCTTCTAACACTGCCTCATCGTCCTTAAAACGTGCGTTTCTGAGGTGTAATTGACCTTTTCGTGTAAATGCGTGTGCGTTTCTGCCGTTACGAGTCGGTAGCACACAATCGAACATATCTACCCCTGAAGTCACTGCTGCAAGTAAATCTCGCTCGTAGCCAACCCCCATTAAATATCTTGGTTTTTCTTCAGGAAGAAGCTTTGCAGTGTATTTTACGACGTTGGATATCGCATCAGGCGATTCGCCCACTGCGACGCCTCCGATTGCATAGCCGGGCAATGCAACGCTACAGACCTGTTCAACACTTCTTGCACGCAAATCCAAATTTGTCCCACCCTGCACAATTCCAAAGAGCGCTTGCTCATCTGGCTTTGCATGCGTGGAGGCACATCGCTCTAACCACCTTGCAGTTCTGTCAAGAGATTCAAGCAATCGTTTTTCATGTGCGTCCTCAGTTAAGACACCATCACGACTCGTAAGTGCATGTCGCCGTCTTGCTAAATTTTGTGTTTGTGGCGCAACACTAGATGGACAATCATCAAACGCCATGATGATGTCAGCTCCGAGATTGTTTTGTATTTCGATTGACCGCTCAGGTGTAATACGAATCATGGAGCCATCAATGATCGATTTAAAGGTAACACCATCTTCATCAAGTTTATTAATGTCTGCCATTGACCACGCTTGATAACCACCGCTGTCTGTAAGAATTGGTCGGTTCCATCGCATGAACTTGTGCACACCACCTAGTTTTGCGATTTGTTCATCACCAGGCCGAAGTGCAAGGTGATAGGCGTTATTTAAAATAATTTCACTGCCAGTTGATCTTACTTGCTGTGGAGTTAACCCTTTGACAGTTGCACGAGTACCAACTGGCATAAACGCTGGTGTTTTGAACGAGCCGCGAGGAGTTGTAACGGTGCCAGTTCGCGCAGCGTTTTCCTTGCTTTTATGGTGTATTTCAAATGTTAATGGAATCGGCATCAGTGATCTTCCCGTCGCGATCTGGAGGCATCGTGGAGGGTTTTCTTTTCTTTACCGCTCAAACTTGGTAAGCCTTCACGGTGTACCTTATCCAATATTCGATCTACTTCATTGTCTTGTATCTGCTTTGACTTACGAAAGGCAAAGTGTTCACTCGTTGGATCTGCTTTGCCAAGAAAATCGAAAAATCCTGCGAGGTGTCTTGGGTTACGAATGAAATACCATCCTGCTGCTGCGCCGCCGAGGTGCGCAGCTTCACCACCAGCATTTTCTCCGTTTATAAAAACTGTATAAACTGCAATACCAACCAAGACATATGCCATTGTTTTTAGTTGCATAGGAATAATAAAGAAAACTAGTACACGCACTTTTGGCGCAAGATATGCTCCTGCAAGGAGAACACCAAAAACTCCCGCAGATGCGCCAACGAGGGGAGAACGTATGTCATTAAAGAGCAGACCGGGAACCTCCTTACCAATAAGGACGCCACCAAGGTTGAGGAGCATATAGAGCACAGCACCAAACAATCCACAAAGTAGATAAAAAGCAAGATACCTCTTTCCACCAAGATAATGCTCCACAAGCCCACCAAAAAAGTAGAGGGCAATCATGTTGAAAAGCAAATGAGGGAGATTTGCGTGGAGAAATTGAAATCCAAAAAACCGCCAATACTGCATACCTAAAAAACCATCTGCAGTGCTGAAATGAAGCCAATCGATTAACTTATTCCCAAGAAAACCGTTGAGCACAAAAACAATGACGCAAATAGCGATAAGCCAAGTGTTTACAGTCCACGGCTTACTGCTTCTTGGTCGTTGCCCAAAGCCGCCACCTCGAGATGGTCGAGCGTATTCTCTGTCGTCGATACCCATTTCTACCATTCTACCATCAATGCAGACGGTCTCCGGATAAATAAATAGCCATGCAGTTCGTTTATTTTATTTTTTGCAAACTAAACAACCTACAGGATTGTTTAGTTTG
>JABHZL010000036.1 GCA_018656645.1 Phycisphaerae bacterium | reverse complement strand
GGGCAATTTTTGGGAAGTGAAGCAGATGAAGATATGCGTCAAACGCTTGCAGCGTTCCGAAAAATAAGTAGTGCACTCACCGAGGACGGAGATGCATTGCGAATGCTCCTTGGAGATGAAAAAGCAGATGAAATTTTTCAAGCAATAACGTCTGCAAAAAATGGATTGCAATCAATACAAGAACTTTCAACGAATATACAAACAGTCTGGCCTTCTTGGGAGACATCGGTTTCTGACCTTCTCGCATCAGCGAAGGATCTGCCGACGACAATTGATTCAACGCTCAATGATATTCAAGAAATGATTGGTGAAATACGTGCGACTATTCTTCCAAAAGTAGAACGTTCGATGGCATCTCTAGAATCAACAACAAAATCGCTTGCTGCAATGACGAAGTCATTGCAGGATGCATCGCCAAAATGGTCAAACAAGGTGACTTCTATTCTTTCAAATATTGACCAAGCTACTACAAGAGCTAAATCAGCTGTGGACGATATCTCTGCTAGCCCTTGGAGGCTTTTGTATCGACCCACAGACCGTGAAATTGCATACGAACAACTCAATGATGCTTCGTGGCACCTTCTAGCCGCACTCAGTGAACTAAGAGAATCTGCAGCAGAATTACGAGCACTGGTGGATGCAGATGGTTCTCCGATTAATCCACAAGAAGCAACTTCACTTTCAGACTCTTTGCTTGATAGTGAAGCAGCGTTTGAAACTGCGCGGCAAACAATCTTAGAACGAATGCAAATTGATTTTCCAGACAGAACCTTGCCGTGATTGCCCCGCAAATCGTGAGTAGTTTTGCAGATCCACGAGTTGATGCGTATCGAAACGTAACAGATGCCGACCTACGAGGTCGAAAACATCTTTTCATGGTTGAGTCAGAGATGGTTGTTCGACGATTGCTCAAAACAAACTGGGATATCCACTCACTTTTTCTTTCTCCAAAAAAATATGAGCAATTATCTACCTCTTTAAAAACATGTAAAGCACCAGTTTACGTTGCTGATGTTAATCTCATGACCGAAATTATCGGGTTCCACATTCACCGAGGCGCGCTTGCAGCGGTGCATAGGCCCACTTCTGGTGAAAATTCCGTCGATGATTTATTTGGGCAGTTGCAGAAAAAAGAAAACATTACCCTTTTGCTTGCTGAACGAATTACAAACGTAGACAATATGGGATCGTTATTTAGAAACGCTGCTGCGTTTGGTGTTGATGCGTTATTTTTTGACCACCAATGCTGCGATCCTTTATATAGAAAAGCAATTCGAGTTTCTATGGGGCACACGCTCTCCATTCCATGGGCAATTTCAGATAATTGGTCTACAACTTTACAACGCTTGAAAAATGAATTCGATGTGTCGATCATCGGTTGCGAAACAGGAAATCAAGCGCTTCCTCTTTGGGACGTTCCTCGTACACAACGGACTGCATTTGTGATGGGAGAAGAAAAAACTGGATTATCCCCAACGACGATGAATCTCTGTGATCATATCGCGGAGATTCCTATGTCAAACGGAGTACCATCAATTAATGTTTCGGTTGCATCAGCAGTCGCTTTGTACGATTTTTTGCGAAGAGACAGTTTCAACTAGGGGTAACCCGTCTACGATTGTCGAACCATCGACACGTTCGATTTTAGCTCCAAGTGATGCAAGTGTTTTTTCCATCGCCGCGTATCCACGATCGAGATGGTAGACACGGCTAATGGTTGTTTCTCCTTCTGCAGCGAGACCTGCTAAAACTAAGCTCGCTGATGCTCGAAGGTCACTTGCCATTACTGGAGCACCAACAAGGTGGTCCACGCCCTGAACGATAACTGTTGCGCCTTGGCGAACAAGTTTTGCGCCCATTCGACTTAGTTCGGGCACATGCATGAATCGTTCTGGATAAATTTTTTCGGTGATGATACTGTTGCCTCGAGATAAACAGAGCAATGCCATCATCTGTGCTTGCAAATCTGTAGGAAATCCAGGATATGGCTGCGTTGTAAACATCACAGGTTTTAAATGTCTATCGCTGACGATTTGTACAGCACAAGTACGTGGATTTTCTGAAGGGTCAATTTGTTTGACGTGTACACCAACAGTTGAAAGTATGTTTGTAACAGCAAGTAAGTGGTCGAGAGGAAATCGTTCGATTGTCACGTCGCCATTTGTCATAGCAGCGGCAATTGCCCACGTGCCGGCAACGATTCTATCTGGCATGACAGTATGTGATGCGCCGCCTAGTTGCTCAACGCCTTCAATGATAATTCGAGGAGTGCCAGCACCTGAGATTTTAGCGCCCATGTTGTTGAGTAACAAAGCAAGATCAGCAATTTCAGGTTCACAAGCTGCGGATTCAATAATGGTTCTACCCTTGGCAAGAGTTGCTGCGCTCATGACATTTGCTGTACCAAGTACAGTTGAGCCGAATGGGCCACCCAAGAAAATAGTTGCACCGATCAGCTTGTCAGCTCTTGCAATGATATCGCCACCGTCAAGTTCGATTGTTGCACCAAGCGCTTCTAATCCACGCAGGTGCAAATCAATTGGGCGATCACCAAATGCACAACCACCAGGCATCGAAACACGAACTTTTCCACGACGAGCGAGAAGTGGTCCAAGAACGCACACACTTGCACGCATTGTTCTGACGATGTCGTATCGAGCGTGAGAAGTTGATTCATCTGTTACCTGCAATGTAATTTCGTTTGTTGACTGTTGCTCGACCTTGCATCCAAGTTCAGCAAGAAGTTTAGACATGTTTGTAATGTCTGAGAGATGCGGCATGCACGTAAAGTGAATTGGTTCACTTGTCAGAAGTGATGCAGCAAGCAGGGGAAGTGCTGCATTTTTTGAACCATCTACGGAGATCTTCCCTGTGAGCCGTTGTCCGCCTTGAATTTTGAAGACATCCATCTGTTGCAGAATCCTTTCTTGCTAATTGGGATGAGGGAGGGCATTCCTTGCCCGCAAGTGCGATAGTAACATAACAACGGTGGGTTCGTTGATAAACTGAGTAAAATGAAGGGTTATCGGCACCGGTAATGTACTCTTTTATATAGTATTTTCTTGACTTAGAAGTAAAATTGAGCGATACTAAGGCGTGGTCATTTGGACCAATCTACCCCTGTTTTCTTATTGAGGAGAATTGTATGCGTATACCAACAGTATCTGCCATTCTAGCCGTAGCCTGCTCATCTTATGGATTTTCAGCCACTATCAATGTGCCAGGTGATTATCCGTTTATTCAAACTGCGATCGATGCTGCAGAAAATGGTGATTCAATCATTGTAGAAGTTGGAACCTACGCTGAGAGGATTGACTTTCTAGGAAAAGCTATCAGTGTTACAAGTGCAAGTGGTTCTTCCAATACGGTCATCGATGGATCTGCTGCAGGCATCGTTGTCACATTTGAAAATGGCGAACAATCCACATCTGTCCTAGATGGTTTCACAATTCGGTCGGGATCAACCTTATATGGAGGTGGAGTTAGTATCAAGAATTCATTTCCAAGCATAGCGAATTGTTTGATTACTGGGAACCAAGCAACGTATTCTGGAGGCGCGATCTATGTAGATAGCGGAAGTGTTGATTTGGAGAATGTTGTTCTCGAAGGTAATATTACTGGAGGTGCTGGTGGTGCAATCTATCTTAAAGAAAGTAGTGCGACAATCATTGGTGGTAGCGTGATTTCAAATTCAGCGAACAATGGTGGAGGTATTTATGCGAAAGACGGCACAAGCGAGATAACGATTTCTGGCGTTTCATTTCGCGAGAATGACGCGAGTACTAATGGCGGCGCTGTTTTTGTAAAAGAAAGTGAAATAATTGTAGAGAATTGCACTTTTGATTTGAATACTTCAATGGATGGGGGTGGAATGTTTTGTTATTTAGGTGGAGATGCAACTATTTCGAACTCTGTTTTTACAGGCAATAGCGCATTAGGGCTAGGAGGTGCAGCGAATATCCGTTCAAATAGTACAGTTTCATTCTTGCAATGCACGTTTGATTCGAACGTTGCCGATAGCGACTGTGATGCAGTTGGTGGTGGCGCAATTTTAAATATTTTAAATAGCGTTGTCACGCTTGAAGATCCCACGATTTGTGACAATCTTTTTTGTGATGTAGAGGATATGTTCATTGGTGATGATCCAATTATTATTGGCGATATTCTTGATTGTGCAGTAGCAGATGGCCCAGGTGCATGCTGTGGTGGTTCTGCTTGTTGGGTCATGGATGAGGTAGATTGTCTTGATGGTGGTGGTTTATGGAATGGAAGTGAAAGCGCTTGCGCAGACGTAATATGCGAAGGTGGCGGTGGTGAAACAACAGGTGCTTGTTGTGTACAGAGCTATTGTGTTCATGCTACCGAAGCATCATGTGTATCAGCAGGAGGTGTGTTCTACGGAACATCCGCGACTTGTGGCACAACAAATTGTCCATCGAGTTGTGCAGAAGATGTAAACGGTGATGGCATGGTTGATGTAGATGACCTTCTATTACTCATTGGAGCGTGGGGTATGTGCCCGTGACTTCATAGCAGTACGCGGAAATAAACTGAATTTAAATAAAGAAAAAACCCCGCTGCATGCAGCGGGGTTTTGTAATTTGGATAACTTATTGTCGATTATTTTCGACGTCGTCGGCTAGCAAGTCCTGCTAAACCAAGGAGTGCAAGAGCACCGGGTGCTGGAATTGCACCAGTCCAGATGTTTACTGCATCAATAAATACTGCTTCAGTACCTGAGTTTGAATCGAAATTAATCGAAAGCTGACCCGATACACCAGAGCCTTCGATTAACATCCAAGTACCGGCACTACCTTCTAGTTCTAATTCGCCAAAGGAAGCGATAGTAGTACCACCATACATAATAGAAAGTGAGTCATCAGATTCGTACCCAGTACTAGCAATATAGATAGCAACTGAGAAATTTACGTCTGAACCATAATCGTCAAAGAACAATGACATCATGCCATCTGTGTCTGACATTTGGTAGCCCTGGTCGCCATCGTAAAATCCCTGTGAACCGTAATTTGTCACACCAACATAGTCGCCATCAGTTAGACCAACGCCATCTCGAGTGTTGCCGTACCATGCGTTGAAGCCGTCACCATTG